>CAMQXE010000001.1 GCA_947038745.1 uncultured Propionibacteriaceae bacterium
TGCGAATGCACTTTTGCACACTGACAGCACGCTTCCAAGGTGCGGGCTCTTGTTGCGTAAAGTACGGCACCATTGGAACCATGCCTGCGACAACGAACAGCAAGTTTGGATCGTTGTGCACCAGTGATGCGCTAGGGACAGCAGTGTGGTCGTGGCGAACGAAGAAGTCGATGTAGCGACGACGGATCTCAGAAGTCTTCATAAGACCACCAAGATTAGTGCTTTTTTCCCAACAATCTGGTGATCTCAGCAAGCGTGCTTGTCATTTGGGCTTCATTGCCATGGTTTGTGGGGTGAAAATAGCGATGTTGGACAAGCGAATCTGGCAGATATTGCTGGGCGGCAACACCAGTTGGAAGATCATGTGGATAGACGTAGGTTGTGCCATGTCCAAGGCTACGCGCGCCAGAGTAATGCGCATCGCGTAGATGGCGTGGAACCTCACCAGATTTTCCGGCGCGCACATCAGCGATGGCACTATCGATCGCGGTAATTACTGCATTGGATTTTGGTGCAAGAGCAGCCGCGATAGTGGCCTGGGCAAGGTTGATCCGGGCTTCTGGCATGCCAATGAGTTGAACCGCCTGCGCTGCAGCGACACAAGTTTGTAGCACAGATGGTGCAGCCATACCGATATCTTCGCTAGCACTGATAATCAGCCGACGTGCCACAAAGCGCGGGTCTTCCCCTGCTTCTAACATCCGAGCCAGATAGTGCAATGCAGCATCAACATCGGAGCCGCGAATTGACTTGATGAAGGCACTGATGACGTCATAGTGCTGGTCGCCAGCCCGGTCATAACGCACAACCGCCTTATCGACAGCAGACTCAACAGCACTGGCGTCAATGACGTTAGACCCGGTGGCTTGAGCACTTGCTGCCGCTTCTTCAAGAATCGTCAATAACCGACGTGCATCCCCAGACGCGAACCGGATAACGTCGGCTTGGGCGTCGGCAGCAAGCTCAAAGCGGCTATCTAACCCATGTGGGTCGGTTAGTGCCCGAGTAACCAGTATTTGCAGATCAGCATCAGATAAGGGGCGTAATGTAAGCAAAGTTGATCGAGATAGCAGCGGGGCGATCACACTAAAACTTGGGTTCTCTGTGGTGGCTGCGATTAATGTCACAAGACGGTTTTCTACTGCTGGGAGCAAGACATCTTGCTGGGCTTTGGAAAACCTATGAACCTCATCGATGAATAAGACAGTGCGCTCGCCCTTAGCGAGGCTTCGTCTGGCAATCTCTAGTTGTGTCCGTACCTCTTTCACACCAGCAGTTACAGCTGATATTTCGACGAATCTGGCGTGTGAACTATGGGCTGCTACGGAGGCAATCGTGGTTTTTCCGACGCCAGGAGGCCCCCAGAGAAATACCGACATCGGTTGGCCTTCGGCTAAGCGCCGCAGGGGCGAACCGGGTTTGAGTAAATGCTGCTGGCCAACAATGTCATCAATTGTGCGTGGCCGCAGCCTTACAGCAAGCGGAAGATCGCCATGATCTGCTCCTTGGAGCGTTCCAGCTAACCCGGCTGATACGGGCTGCTCATACTCACCAAAGAGATCTTCACTCATAGTTTTATCCTAGGCTGGAATCGAGGGTGCTGACTGAGGGCTATCTGATCATGAATCTGTGGTGCGTTGTGGCTGATCAGGCTGAACTACTAGGTCACCATCGCCATACCAATCGCGTGACGTGCTGAGTAATACTGCCAAGAGACACGCTATGACTAATGACACCAACACCACCGTCGGCCACGGGCTATTACCCATAGATAAGGCTGGATCGACTGCCTGATCGGTAGGGATAAAACTTCGATCATTGGGGATCCGAAACGGTAAAGCGACACATTCGATAGCAGCTATTGACGAGATAACTAGTAGCGTCACGATGGTCCACCTTTTGCCATGCCACGCCAAAGCTAAAGCCAAGATGATGAAAGCGATACCGATAACCCGGGCTTCCCAGACCATTGACCAAACCAACGCTGGTGCGGCAAAACTTGTGGGGTCAAGCGAGTGAGCAAAAAACTGGGCGGCACCACCAATAGCGACAAAGATTGCGACTGCGGCTGTGACGCTCCACGGCCGCCGGGCACGCCATTGGGCTGGTGTTTCAATGATCGTGGGAACAGGCTGATGAAAGTTATAGCGCTCTACTTCAGGCTGAATGGTGAGCGCTGAGGCAGTTTCATCTCTGCTAGGTGGTGTAGCCGACGATGAGATCGAGGATGGCACGCTCTCGCTCGTGGTATTCGACATGGGAAGCCTCACTCTCCTGCTCGAAAGCCTAGCAATATATGGCGTCATGACGGGTACTGGATAAACGCTGTGTGGGGGCCGTGACTAATCACGACCCCCACACAGCGATAACTTATGCCGATGCAGGCTGTTCTGCAGGCTTCTTCTCTGCCGGTTTGGCATCAACGCCAGCTTCACGACGCTGCTGCACCGTGATTGGGGCTGGTGCCTCAGTCAGGGGATCGAAACCGCCACCTGATTTGGGGAATGCGATGACGTCGCGGATAGTGTCGAAACCACCCAGCAACATCACCAACCGATCAAGGCCCCAGGCGATGCCGCCATGTGGCGGTGCACCGTACTGGAACGCATCAAGGAGGAAGCCAAACTTTTCTTGGGCCTCTTCTTCGGTCAAGCCCATCACCTTGAATACTCGTTCCTGAACCGAACGCTGATGGATACGGATAGAACCGCCACCAACCTCAACGCCGTTGCAGACAAAGTCGTATCCATAAGACAAAGCAGATCCAGGATCGGTGTCGAAAGTATCGAGGCATTCTGGCTTTGGCGAGGTGAAAGCGTGGTGAACAGCGGTCCACGATCCTGCACCCATAGCGACGTCGCCTTCGGCCTTTGCTTCCGAGGCAGCCTTGAACATGGGAGCATCAACAACCCAGACAAAGGCCCAGGAGTTCTCCGGGATCAAGTTGCAGCGCTTACCGATCTCAAGACGAGCGGCGCCGAGAAGCTCTTGGGAGCCCTTACGGGCGCCAGCAGCAAAGAACAAGCAATCGCCAGGATTTGCGCCAGTGGCGGCAACAACAGCGGCCTTCTCATCGTCGGAGATGTTCTTGGCAACTGGGCCAGCGAGCGTGCCATCATCAGCAATAGTGATGTAGGCGAGGCCCTTAGCACCCCGCTGCTTTGCCCATTCTTGCCACGCATCGAAAGTACGACGTGGCTGAGCTGCGCCACCAGGCATGACCACAGCACCGACATACTCATTCTGGAAGACCCGGAACTCTGTATTGGCGAAGACTTCAGTGACCTCTTTGATGGGGTTAGCGAAGCGAAGATCAGGCTTATCAGAACCGTAGTTATCCATAGCGTCATGCCAGCTCATTCGCGGCATTGGCTTGGGAATCTCGACGTCGATAAGTTTCCATACCTCGCCCATTACAGTTTCTGCCAAAGTCAAAACGTCTTCTTGGTCGCAGAACGACATCTCAACGTCGATTTGGGTGAACTCTGGCTGGCGATCTGCGCGGAAATCCTCATCGCGGTAACAGCGCGCAATTTGGTAGTAACGCTCCATGCCAGCAACCATGAGCAGCTGCTTGAACAGCTGAGGGCTCTGCGGCAAGGCATACCAAGATCCTGGGTGCAGACGGGCCGGAACAATGAAGTCGCGAGCACCTTCAGGGGTGGAGCGCGTCATCGTCGGAGTTTCGATGTCATAGAAATTATGACGATCAAGAGTGTGACGAATAGTGCTCGTAACCTGGCTACGCAAGACAAGGGCATTGTGCTGAGCCGGACGGCGTAAATCGAGGTAGCGGAACCGTAGGCGAGCATCTTCACCAACACCAGAATGTTCATCAATCTGGAACGGGAGCGGTGCTGCTGCGTTGAGAATGGTCAGCTCACGAATGGCGACCTCAACCTCACCAGTAGGGATATTTGGGTTAATATTTTCTGCATCACGAGCATCTACTAGGCCTTTAACCTGGATACAAAACTCATTACGCAGTTCGTGAATACCTTGAGATTGTAGGTATTCATCGCGAATGACGATCTGGCAAATGCCCGAGGCATCTCGTAGATCAATGAAAGCTACACCACCGTGATCGCGACGACGCGCAACCCAACCGGCCAACGTGATTTCTTGTCCTACATGTTCCTTGCGGAGCGTGCCAGCTTCATGGGTTCGCAGCATCGCCGTATTCCTTTCTTTTGCCCCTACATAGACAGTGCAGGGCGCGACTAAGACGTAAGGCTCTAGCTTATCTCAGACCGCTGTTTGCCGCTGGCGCGTCCCGCTCTAGGATGACTAAATGGTTCGATCATGGCGACGTCTGGCGGCGATGTGTAGCGCTCTTGCTCTTGCTCTTGTGGGGTGTGCGGGTAGCGTTACCCCGACACCCAGCCCAGATGTCGTCTCCACTACGCCTGCTCGGGCTATCTCGGTACCGACTACAGCGATATCTTCTCCCAAATCGGTACCGACGATATCGCGACCAAAGCTCCAAGCCAAGCTCGATCAGGCACGTCAAGATTGCCAGATCCCGGGCGTAGTCTTAGCGCTACGTACTCCGCAAGGGACATGGACTGGTACTTCTGGAACGGCTCTTGAAGGCAGTCTCGTTCCAATTGATCCAGACACTACTACTCGGATCGGTAGCGTTACTAAGACTTTTACTGCCACCGTGTTGCTGCAACTCGCAGACGAGGGGGTGCTCTCTTTGGATACCCCAGTAGGAACATATTTTCCTCACGTCCCAAATGCCGCAGCTACATTACGTCAGCTTGCACTCATGCTTTACGGTGTTGCTTCATTCGATGGAACTGAAGACTTCTCGAACGCTTACGAAGCTAACCCCACTTTGAACCGCAGCGAATCTGATCTCATCGCTGAGATCAACAAACAAACCCCGATTGCGCGACCTGGGGAATTGTTCCTCTACAGCAACTCGGCATATGTCCTCCTGGGCGCGGTCATCGAAAAAGTGACTCACCAGCCGTTAGCTGAACTCATTAAGGAGCGCATCACTGCTCCAATGGGCATGACTAAGACCAGCTACCCCAGCTCCATGACCCTTGCTGAACCAGCACTCCATGGCATGCTCATCAGCAATGACAAAAAAATTGCAGATATCAGCGAATGGTCTACGTCAATATATGGCCCTGCAGGAATGATGACCAGCTCGGTGAACGACATGCTTACCTGGGCGCAAGCGCTAGGAACCGGACATGGCATTCTGAGCCAATCGGCACAACGATCCCGTCTTGATTCAGTTCAGCACAACATCCCCGGTTATCTCCCCGCATTTGGTTACGGGCTAGGACTCATGACGCGCGATACCTGGGTCGGCCATGAAGGTTTGGTCTATGGCTACTCCACCTGGGTGGCCTACAACCCGACGACACAGACTAGTGTGGTGATTTTTGCAAATACCAGTAACTTCTGTGGATTGTCTGGCTCCCCTGCTGCTGCTGTTCGTAACTTCGTGGAGTCAGAACTGCACTAGTGTGCTGTCACGACCTGGGCATGCAGATCGGCTGCTGCCGGTGCCCACTGGTGAGCATCAGCCTCATCTTGTTGCCCAGTCCGGATATCTTTTACCGAGCCAGAAATACCGTCAAACCAGACGTAAGGGATGCCCCGCTTATCTGCATAGGCGATCTGCTTGCCGAACTTGGACGCCTTCGGCGCTACTTCGCAGGCAATGCCACGAGCCCGTAGTGCAGCAGCAACCCCATTAGCCTGAGTACGATTTTCGTCGTCTGTTACCGCAACTAGAACAGCAGAAGGCACACAACGGGTAGCCGTCAGCTTGTTCTTGGTCAGTAGCGGCGCCAAGATACGGGTCAAACCAAGTGAGATTCCCACACCAGGATAAGTTCGCTTCCCATCGGTAGCGAGGGCGTCATAGCGGCCACCAGCACAGATCGCGCCAAGTGATTCCATCCCGATGAGTTCGGTCTCCATCACCGTGCCGGTGTAGTAATCCAGACCGCGAGAAATACGCAAATCAGCTACGACTCGGCCAGGGAACTCTTGCGCTGCTGCACCAATGACAGTGCATAACTCGTTGAGGCCTTGCTCTAGCTGTTCGTGCTTTAACCCCAGCGCTCTAACCTGTGTGCGTAGCTGTTCAGGGTCATCGGTACGAATCAATGCCATAGCCAAGATGTGATCAATCTGGGCGGCTGTTGTTTCGAGCTTAGCCAGCTCAGCGCGTACCCCAGCCTCACCGATTTTATCGATCTTATCGACGGTCTGCACGATCTTCATCGTGTCCTCAATGCCTAAAGCGGCATAGAAGCCCATGGCCAGTTTGCGGTTATTGACCCGCATCAAACATGGCGCAATACCGACTTCACGGTGAAGCCGCTCAAACGTCGCCAAAAGTACGAGGATAACCTCAAGATCATGGTGTTGGGCCAGCTCATTCTCGCCAATAACGTCAATATCGGCTTGCAAGAACTCGCGGTAACGACCTTCTTGTGGACGCTCTCCGCGCCAGACTTTCTGAATCTGGTAGCGCCGGAAAGGAAAGTTCAAATGCCCTGAGTTTTCCAAGACATAACGAGCAAAAGGAACCGTCAGATCAAAGTGGAGGCCAAGATCTGCCGCATCATGAGGATCAGCGTGGAGACGCTTGACGGTGTAGACCTCTTTTGTGATCTCGCCTTTACGCGAAAGTTCCTCAATGGTCTCGACTGCGCGCGTTTCGATACGGGCAAAACCATGAAGTTCGTAGGTATCGCGCACAATGTCGATAACGCGTTGCTCGACAAGTGCCTGCTCGGGTAGGAATTCGGGGAAACCAGACAGTGGCTTAGGGCGGCTCACAGTATTTTTCTTTCAGCGCAGGTACGGGTTAGTCGCTAGTTCGTGCTTGATCGTGGTGTGTGTCCCATGTCCGGGAAATACGCGAAGCTCAGGATCAAGCGTGCGTACGACGTCTCGCAACGTTGCCTGCATCGCCTGATGATCTCCACCACGAAGATCTGTTCGTCCGATTGCACCGGCAAACAAAACGTCGCCTGAGAAGCATAGTTCTTCACCAGTCTCTGTGGTGACCATGATCAGAGTTGAACCTTCACTATGACCTGGGGCAGGAATCGTCCGTACCGAGATACCAGCAAAGACACCAGATTCTGGCAACGGCTTGGTGGGAGCACCGTCGAAGGGATCAAAATCGGAAAGCGCTTGTAACGGGATAGACCACATCGATTCATACCAGCGTTCTGGGTCAGTCACCATTGCTTCATCAGCTGGAGCGAGATAGAAGGGAACCTGCCATTGCGAGGCGAAGCGTCCTGAATCCCAGACATGGTCAAAATGGCCATGGGTCAGAAGGCCAGCAACGATGTGGAGATTTTCTTTTTCCACAATAGGTTGGACTGCGGCAAAGGAGCCTGGACCAGCGTCGATAAGGATCGCCTCACGCACTGCAGACCGGTCGTCATCGGGGGCGATTAGATAACAATTCGATTGCCAGGGACTCACTGGACAAGACGCGATGAACACAAATGACAGCTTATCAGGCAAGATAGACCTATGAGCGAGAATGCATGCCAGGACCAGTACGGTCGTGTGGCTGATGATGGCACCGTGTACGTAATCACCAATTCAGGTGAGCGAGCGGTTGGCCAGGTCCCAGAAGCAACCCCCGAAGAAGCTATGGCGTTCTTTAAACGTCGCTTCGAATGGCTGGAGGGTCACGTCATGCTGGTAGTCCAGCGTGTCGAGGCAGGAACGGTCTCCGCCGACGAAGCGCGAAAGACGATTGCCACGCTAACTGAGCAGATTGCTACAGCCAATGCTGTTGGTAATCTTGACGGTCTTCAGGCCAAACTGGATGCGCTCAAGCCGGCGTTAGAGCAAATGCAAGAAGCGAAGAAAGCCGAGCGAGTCGCAACCAACGAACGAACCAAGACTGCTAAAGAGCAGATGATCGCTGATGCTGAGAAGTTAGCGCAAGGCAATGATTGGCGTCACGGGCACAACCGTTTCCGTGAATTGTTGGAGCAGTGGAAGAAGCTCCCCCGCATTGACCGCACTACCGATGATGAGTTGTGGCATCGATTCTCAACTGCACGTTCGGCATACGATCGTCGTCGCAAGCAGACCTTCTCAGAGCAGAATGAGCAGCGTTCGGCTGCAAAGAAGCTGAAGGAACAAATCTTGGTTGAGGCGCGTTCTTTGGCAACCTCAACTGACTGGGGCCAGACCACCGGCTCGTTCCGCGATCTGATGGGTCGTTGGAAGGCTGCTGGCTCAGCTCCCCGCGACGTTGATGAGAAACTCTGGCAGGAGTTCCGCGGTCTTCAAGATCAGTTCTTCCAAGCAAAGCTTGGCACTATGGCAGAACAAGATGCTCAGTTCAAGGGAAACCAAGAAGCCAAGGAGGCTTTGCTGGCTACTGCTGAGAAGGAACTACTACCTGTTGTCGATCTGGCTGTTGCGAAGAAGGGCTTGGCTGCCTTCCTGGAGCAGTACAGCGCCATTGGCAAGGTTCCGCGCGACGCTATTCGTCCGCTCGATCAGCGGGTGCGCGCCCTCACCGGTGCGGTTGCTGATGCGGAGAAGGCTGAGTGGCAGCGTACTGATCCAGAAGCACGCAAGCGTGCCGAAGATGCTGTGACCATGTTTGAGTCGCATATCGAGAAGCTGAAGCAGCAGCTTGCTGCAGCACAAGCTAAGGGCGATACGAAGAAGGCTAAGGACACCGAACAGTCAATGACGACATACCAGTCATGGCTTGACCAAGCTCGTGAGACATTGGCAGATTTCACCCGCTAACAGCAAGAATTATTAGTGGAGGGGTTTCACCGATATTGGTGAAACCCCTCCACTATTTTGTGAAAAAATACAGCAAAATCCTCGATTTAGGGTGCAACTGGAATCTGATCTTCACCTGGGATTGGGGTGCGTTTTTGCGCTCGTCGTTGGGAATGTCGCTCGTGGAGATATGCGACGTCGTCTGTACTGGTAAGACAGGAGATAATGCTCCGCGCTAGTGCTAGTCCGGAATCAAACATTGTGGTCATTGCAGCGGTAGAAGTTGCGGAATCCCGGAATCCATCAGAATGTAAGCCATGCTCTACACCAGGAATTGCAACCCACGGATGTAGTGCCGGTAATACTTGAGTCACATTACCAAAATCAGTGGAAGCTGGCTGCACGCTAGGCGTAGCGTTGAGTTCTCGTCCTCCTTGGGAAAAGGCTGTCACCCAATGGTGGTTAAGTCGTGGATCATTATGTATTGGTTCATAGATCGGTTCTAACTGCATGATGTCAAGACTGCATCCAGTTGCTAGCGCTCCGGCCTCAAAACAGCGCTTAACTTTTGCATAAAGCTCATGGAAAGCGTGTAGTTCTGGAGCTCTGACTTCAAAATCGACGATGGCTCGTTCGCTGATAATGTTTGTAGCAACACCAGCTTCGCGAATAAACATATTGGTTCTATATCCATCAGGAATCTGCTGGCGTAAAAGACCTACGCTAACTTGTGCGATGACTACAGCATCGGCAGCATTAATACCTTGATCTGGACACCCGGCGGCATGGGCTGAACGGCCGGTATAGCATGCCCGCCAACGGGCGACGGCTTGTGTGGTACTTGTACTAGGAACCTGGTCTTTTCCAGAAATAGGATGGATCATCAGCGCCGCATGAACATCATCAAAAATGCCATCTTGGAGCAGATAAACTTTTCCGCCACCATGTTCCTCGGCGGGGGCACCGATTACTTTAATTCGTAGCCCTAATTCATTAGCGCAAGGTTGGAGCGCTAATGCTGCAGATATAGCCGCCCCAAGAATGATGTTATGCCCACAAGCATGTCCATTGGGTAGGGCATCGTATTCGGCGATAATTCCAATAGTTGTAGGCCCATTGCCATAACTGGCTATGAATGAGGTTGGTAAGCGTTGCGAACCAGGAGCGATAGTGAATCCCCTGGCAGCTAGAAAATCGCATAACTGCGCGGTAGCAAAGAACTCCTCAAAAGCTTGTTCTGGGTGCGCATGAATAGCTAAAGATAGGTCTCTAATATCAGCGGAAGCTAGATGTAGCGCTCTAAAAGCTAGCTGATCAAGGCCAGTAAGTTCTTTGGCAAATTCGGGGTTATACATCAGCGTCCTTCTTGGCTAGCTTTGTCGAGATTAGTTGGTCGCTAGCGCTAGATTATTGACCGATTCTATAAACATCGTAGACGCCATCGATCCTACGGATATTTGCCAAAATATTCTTGAGATGCGTTGGATCAGGTGTTTCGAATGTTAGTTTGACTCGGAAAATGCGGTCTTTAGTGGCAAGCATTGATAGCGATGTGATACTAATTTTATGTTCTGCAAGATTTCTCGTGATATCAGCAAGCATGCCAGCGCGGTCAAGACCCTCCACTTGGATAGCAACCAGGTAATTGGACTGACTAGTACCGCTCCAACTAACTGGCACAAGTCGCTCTGGTTGGCGCATCAGGTCATCGACGTTAGAGCAGTCACTTCGATGTACAGAGACGCCATTCATACGAGTAATCCAGCCGATGATTTCATCGCCCGGTACAGGGGTGCAGCATTTGGCTAGCTTTACAAAGAGACTGGAATCACCATCGACTTCAACTCCGCTGTCACCCTTACTGTTTCGGCTTCGGGCAACGATCGGGACATCTTCTAAAACATCAGCTTGTGCCTGATCGTAGCCTCCTTCGTCAGATATTAGTCGGGATACTGCAGCTTGGGCTGAGACTGTGCCTTCCCCGATAGCGGTATAGAGAGAATCAATATCCTTAAGATGGAATGATTCAGCAACTGCTGTGAGATGAGCAACGGTTAGCAGTCGTTGCATCGGCAAGCCCTGGCGTCGTAGCTGTTTAGCTAGCTCATCTTTGCCCTGCTCAAGTGATTCTTCGCGCTGTTCTTTGCTGAAGTAACGCCTAATTTTGTTACGGGCACGGGGGCTCTTTACAAATGCCAGCCAATCTCGTGACGGGCCAGCATCTTCAGCTTTAGAGGTTAAGATTTCGACGACGTCGCCGTTGGCTAATGCAGAATCAAGAGGAACTAGGCGTCCATTTACACGAGCTCCAATACAGCGTTCCCCTACCTGGGTATGGACGCTGTAGGCGAAATCAACAGGAGTCGATCCTGATGGCAGCGAAAATACTTCACCTTTAGGTGTGAAGGCATAGACCTCATCCGTGCTGATTTCAAAACGTAAGTCATCTAAGAACTCTCCAGGATCTGAGGATTCTTTCTGCCAGTCGCGCAGCTGATTAACCCAGTTGAGATCAACCGGAGTAGTTTTTCCACCTTCTTTGTACTTCCAGTGAGCAGCAACACCGTATTCTGCGGTGCGATGCATCGAGTGTGTGCGAATCTGCAACTCAACGGGCTTAGCTTCTGGGCCAAGAACTGTTGTATGTAATGACTGGTATAGGTTGAACTTTGGCATGGCGATGTAGTCTTTGAATCGCCCAGGCAACGGGTTCCAATGAACATGCATAACGCCCAATGCGGCATAGCAATCCGCGCGAGAATCTACTAATACTCGCAACCCGATCAGATCATAAATATCAGAGAAATCACGTCCGCGAACGACCATCTTCTGATAAATGGAGTAATAATGCTTTGGTCGTCCGTAAACTGTTGCTTTGATCTTTGCCTGAGCTAGCTGTTCTTGTACATCGGTGATGACTCTACGCAGGTATTCATCGCGTTGGGGGGCCCGCTGCGCAACAAGATGCACTATCTCGTCATATACTTTGGGCTGCATCGTGGAGAAGGAAAGATCTTCTAGCTCCCACTTGATTGCATTCATTCCCAAGCGGTGAGCTAATGGTGCGAAGATCTCAAGGGTCTCTCGTGAAATTCGTGATTGCTTATCTGGGCGTAGATAGCCAATCGTTCGCATGTTATGTAAACGATCAGCCAGCTTGATGACTAATACCCGGATATCTTTGGCCATCGCTACGACCATCTTGCGGATAGTTTCAGCTTTAGCAGCCTCACCGTAGGTGACTTTATCGAGTTTGGTCACCCCATCGACAAGTTGAGCCACTTCCTCACCAAAGTCAGCGGTGAGTTGCGCCATGGTATATCCGGTATCTTCAACCGTGTCGTGGAGCAGACCCGCACAGATGGTGGTATCCGTCATCCCCAATTCAGCCAAAATAGTAGCGACTGCAAGAGGATGCGTGATGTAGGCATCACCAGATTTGCGAACCTGTGATCGGTGATAGAACTCAGCAGTCTGATATGCCCGTTCGATCGTCGCCAGATCAGCTTTGGGATGATTTGCAAGCGCAATTGCAAAAAGCGGATCAAGGACAGCGGTCTGTGGCGGACGTGAAGCGCCCAACCTAGCTAGACGTTGGCGTACTCTGAACCGAGACGGCTCAGTTGCGGCAGGCGGGGGCGCGGGCCAGGTTGGTGTTGGGCCATATGGGCCATGCACGTCTGTTGTATCGCTCATGCGACCCTCCCCTACATCTCGGTCGGAAATGTCGAGTCTATACGCTCTAGACGGTGACTATGGCCCTAGCCTCAGGAAGCCCTGCGGATTTGAGTACCTGAGCCCCATTGAGGAACGACAACTCCATGAGTACCCGGACACCAGCGATCTCACCACCGAGCCGCTTGACCAATTCAGCTGATGCGACGATAGTCCCACCTGTTGCTAAAACATCATCGACGAGAAGTACTCGTGCTCCTGGCCAAATCGCATCTGCATGTATGGACAGAGTCTCTGAACCATACTCCAACTGGTAAGACTGCTCAATGGTTGAACTTGGCAACTTACCTGGTTTGCGAACTGGGACAAACCCTGCACCCAATGCCAAAGCTACAGGGGCTGCGAAGATAAAACCACGAGCTTCCATGCCAACAACGACATCGATATGTTCTTCGCCTACCGAAAGTACCAGTTCACTAATTGCTGCAGCAAAACCTTCCGGTGAAGCCAGCAAAGGAGTGATGTCTTTGAAGACAACACCGGGCTTAGGGAAATCAGCTACGTCACGGATCAAGCTGGTGATCAGTTTCTGTGAAGCAATGTTAGGAGCCTGCATGGGGCTGATCCCTACTTCTTCTTGACTGCAACAGTGTTCTTATTGGCACGCTGTTGGCGACGTTCTAAGCGTTCACGCAGCTGCTTCATCTCAGGTTCTGATTCCTTCATCTGGCATAGCGCGGGAGTAGCGATGAATACTGAGGAGTAAGCACCAACGATCATGCCGATAAATAGCGCCAAACCAAGATCCTTGAGCGGCCCTGAGCCAAGGATGAAAGCGCCGGTGAACAGTAGCGCTGCTACCGGAAGTACACCGATGATTGTTGTATTGATGGAACGAACAAGTACCTGGTTTACTGCCCTATTCGCAGCCTGCGAATAGGTCCACTGATGGTGTTCCATCTCTTTGGCATTTTCGCGAACTTTGTCGAAAACAACGACGGTATCGTAGAGCGAGTACCCCAGAATCGTAAGAATGCCGATCACGGTTGCTGGGGTGACCGAGAAACCTACTAAGGCGTATAACCCGATAGTGAGAACAATGTCGTGAGCCAAAGCGATAATGGCTGCATAAGACATTTTTCGTTCCCTGAAGTAGATCCAGATCATCAGCATAACCAAGATTAGGAATACGACTAGGGCTAGTAGAGCCTGCCTGGTGATTTCTTTGCCCCAAGATGCGCCGATCTTAGAGTCAGCTATCTGATCGGAGGAAATACCGACTTTGCTTGCAAGTGCTGAGCGAATTTGGACGGTTTCATCATCGGTCAAAGTACGCGTTTCAACTCGAACTTGCGAGCCACCAATCGTAGTAACCGTGACGTCATTCATATCCGGCACGCTGGAATCCAGCATGGCCTTACGGACGTCGTCGACGGTAGTCTCAGTTACGGTTACTGGAGCTTGGAAGTTTGCTCCGCCCTTGAACTCAATGCCGAGACTCAAGCCACGTATGAGCAGAGCTAGAACTGCGATGGCAACCAGTACCCCAGAGATGGTGTACCAGAGCTTGCGGCGGCCAACAAACTCGTAGGCAAGCTCACCTGTGTAGAGGCGATGAGTGAATTTCGATGTAGCACTAGGCGACGAAGTCATGGTCTTAGTTTCTGTCGTCTCGATCGGGCTCACTTGTCCTCCCCTAACTCGTCGGTGTCGGTCTGCTCAGCGAGCTTGGACTTGGACTTTGTTCGTACCCGATCTTTAGCTCTTATCGCAGCTACTGTTCGAGCGGTGTTTACTTTCTCCACACCCATATGGCTGGCATCTAGGCCAGAAAGTGGGTGGCCTTCACCGAAGAACTTCGTTCGTCCTAGAACCGACATCAGTGGCTTAGTCCAGAAGAAGATAATGGCAAGGTCGATGAGTGTGGTCAGACCTAGCGTGAAGGCAAAACCTTGTACTGCACCGATGGCAAGGAAGAACAATACCGTTGCGGAAAGCAAGGAAACGCAGTCAGCAATCACGATGGTGGGACGAGCCTTACGCCAGCCTGTCTCAATCGCAGTACGCAGTGAGCGGCCGTCACGGACATCATCGCGGATACGTTCGAAGTAGATGATGAACGAGTCTGCAGTGATACCGATTGCAACAATGGCGCCGGCAATACCAGGCAAGTTAAGCGCAAGGTCAAGTGATTGGCCCAGCAGTACGAGTGCGGCGTAGGTCATCAATCCTGCAATAAGCAGTGATAGGACAACGACGATACCCAAACCACGGTAGTACAAGAAGGCGTATCCGATAACGAGCAGTAGGCCGATAAGCCCCGCGATAATACCGGCACGTAGCTGCTCCCCACCAAGAGTCGCAGAGACATTATCAACCGAAGACGTATCAAAGGTCAGCGGCAGCGCGCCGTATTTGAGGACGTTAGACAGCTCCTCAGCCGACTGCTGGGTGAATGATCCCGAGATAGTCGCTGATCCACCAGAGATTGGTTCGTTGATTCGTGGAGATGAAATAACCGAACCGTCCAAGACGATGCCAAGCTGATTTTGTGGTTCTTGCTGGCCTGCCATCTTTGTGGTGATATCGCTAAAGAGCTTGGTTCCGTCACCATCGAAGTTCAAGTTGACGATGTACTGCAACTGGCCCTGTGGCATAGCTGCCATTGCATCTTTTACATTCTTTCCCGATAAAACCGATGGCCCCAGGAAGTACTTCATCTTCTGTGACTTATCGCAGCTAATTAATGGCTGGTCGATGAGGTCTGGGAAGGAATCACCGCACTTGTAGGCCTGGAAATCCTTGATGTCTTGTTCGCTTGGCTGGTATGCCATTGCATCAGTGATCGACACTGGCTCAGTTGCTGTTGATGTTGCTGAGCGAGTAGTCGGTGCAGCGGTAGGAAGCGTTGCAGGAAGACGATCGCCAGTGGCAGATGGTGCCGGTGCTGCCGGAGTCTCGCCAGCGGTTGGTACTGGCGCAGTAGCTGTAGGGTTCGGTGTCGCAGTATCAGTAGTAACTGTTGCGCTCTCATCAGCTATCGGAGTAGCACCAAGCACAGGGCGGAACTGCAACTGAGCGGTCTGGCCCACCATGCGAACGAGTTGATCGCGGTTCACGTTTGGAACAGCGATAACGATCTGCTTGCTACCTGATACGGTCACAGAAGATTCGCCAACGCCTAGCGAGTCAACGCGGCGCTGAATAATCTGGCGGGCCAATTCCAAACTGGACTGATCAACAGTTCCTGATCCTGTGGAATTGCGAGCGGTGAGAGTAATTGTTGTACCACCACGCAAGTCAAGGCCAAGTTTAGGCGTCCAAGATTTTAGCGCCGCCATACCGGCAAACATCAAGCCCAGAACGGACAAGAAAATAACCAGCGTTCGTGCTGGACGTGGATGTGACGTCGATGTTGCCACGGATTTACTCCCCCGTCTTGGGACTATTCATGGGCTCGATGCCCAAATCTGTCATGGGTGCAGTACTAACCGTATCCCCATCCAGCTGGTCTGCATTGACCGGCTCATTAATGAGGCTAGATTCTGGAGTAGCTGGTGCAGTCTCATCATCGTCTGACTGCTCATCTTCAAATTCAAATTCTTCATCGTCTGCACTAGCTTTGCGCAGTACTGCAGCTTTCATACATGTAAGTTCAATCCCCGGTGCAACCTCAACCACCATTTGCTTTTCGCCTAGGTGGGTGATCGTAGCGAAGATTCCCGACTGTAGGATCACGCGATCGCCAACCTCCACACGCTTGGCCTCTTCTTGCTGCGCTTTCATGGCTTTGACCTGGCCACGCGACATTGCCCAAAACAGTACGAGTGCGCCTAAAGCAATAAGCCACACGACCATACCGCTAGAACCAAACATCGGAGTCATCGCTATATCCAATCCATCAGATCAAAGTGGCTACCCACCGACGATGGGAGCCACTCGAGAGAATACCTACTCCAAGCTAGAAAAGGGTAGTTGGCCCGCCGGAGGAACCAGACCAAGATGGTTCCAGCCTGCTGCAGTTGCCACTCGACCTCGTGGAGTACGCATGATGAAGCCTAGGCGAACTAAGAAAGGCTCAGCAACTTCTTCTATCGTTTCCTGCTCTTCACCAACGCTGATTGCTAGCGTGGATACGCCTACGGGGCCGCCACCGAAACGTTCGCAGATAGCACTCAGAACTGCACGATCTAGACGATCTAGACCCAATTCATCAACTTCATAAAGATTGAGTGCAGCGGCGGTTAGCTCAGCGGTAACTACACCTGAGTTCTTGACTTGGGCATAGTCCCTGACCCGACGAAGCAGGCGGTTTGCGATACGGGGGGTTCCTCGTGATCGGAATGCAATGATCGTGGCTGCGTCGTCGGGGACGAAGATATCAAGAACCTTTGCTGAGCGAGCCACGATTGCTTCAAGATCTTCGGGCTGATAAAAATCAAGATTTGCAGTGAAACCGAAGCGGTCACGTAGTGGCCCGGGGAGCAACCCTGCTCGAGTTGTTGCTCCTACCAAGGTGAAGGGGGGAATCTCCAACGGAATTGCGGTAGCTCCTGGTCCCTTTCCGACTACAACATCTACTCTAAAATCTTCCATAGCGAGATAGAGCATTTCTTCTGCTGCCCGCGAAACCCGGTGAATCTCATCGAGGAAGAACACTTCTCCCTCCATTAAGCTCGACAAAATTGCTGCAAGATCACCAGCATGTTGAATTGCTGGACCGCTTGAGATGCGCAAAGGTGCATTTCTGCAGCGATGATCATGGCAAGAGTGGTTTTACCCAAGCCAGGAGGCCCCGAAAGTAGCACATGATCAGGGGTGCTCCCCCGATGTTTTGCTGCCTGCAACACCAAAGAGAGCTGGTCGGAAACCCGTGGTTGGCCTGTGAAATCGTCAAGGCTTTGCGGCCGTAGTTGTGCCTCAACTGCACGCTCTTCAGGCTCTACATGAGGATCAACGGGAGAATGCTCCATGCGGAATAGCCAATCTATTTGGCGAGGCTGCGGAGAGCAGCCTTCATGATGGCAGCGATACTAAGGTCTGGATCAGCTTCGACCGTTGGCGCAACTCGATCGCAGGCAGCCTCAGCATCTTTGCTTGACCAGCCTAAACCTTCCAGCCCAGATCGGACTTGAGCACGCCAGACATCCTCTGGCTGAGGAATGCAGACAGCAGACTGGTCAGCGTCATCGTCGCTATCTAGCCTAAGAACCTTGTCTTTCAGTTCTAGGACAAGACGTTGAGCGACTTTCTTGCCGATACCAGGAACGGCGCACAACGAAACGATGTTCTCTGTCTGAATCGCAGTACGTAATTGTGCTGGAGCCATGACCGAAACCACCGCTTGGGCAATTTTTGGGCCTATTCCTGATACTGATTGCACCAGATCAAAAGCTTCACGTTCTGCATCGCTAGTAAAGCCATAGAGCGTCAAGGAATCCTCGCGCACGATTAGTGTGGTGAAGAGACTCGCCCGTTCACCTATCCGCACGGTTGCAGCAGTGGCAGGAGTACAAGAAACCGAAAACCCAAGTCCTTGTACATCTAGAATCACTCGCGTCGCTGCAGCAGCGGTTACAGTTCCTGTCAATGTACTAATCATCGCTTCGTCCTTGTTCTTCCCAGCGGCTTAGCCGCCAGCGCTGCTTCTTGATAGCGCGAAGTGGTTCCGCCTCTCCACACCTGGGTGATAGCTAGCGCTACTGCATCTGCAGCGTCAGCAGGTTTGGGAGGTTCTGCTAGCCCTAGAATACGTGCCACCATAGCCCCAACTTGAGCTTTGTCAGCTCGACCAGAACCAGATATCGCCGCTTTAACTTCTGAGGGAGTATGCAGAGCGACCGGGAGTGAATGGCGGGCTCCAACCAGCATGCCAATCCCAGCTGCCTGAGCAGTACCGACTACCGAATGGAGATTGTGCTGAGCAAATACTCGCTCTACTGCGATACGTTCAGGCTGGAACTGAACTAACCATTCTTCTAGCCCCTCTTCAATGGCTAGGAGTCGACGTTCGTGAGCCATATCTGCCGGAGTACGGATAACGCCAACCCCAATTAATGCAGGTTTTGCACCAGGGCGCCCTTCTACTATGCCAACCCCGCAGCGGGTAAGACCAGGGTCGATTCCCATCACCCGCACTACAGAGCCGTACATGTGTTCGATCCTAGCTTTTCTGATCGCCTTGATGCAGAAGGCGCGCGGTGTAGTTACCCAAAGCTATGGTGGGGTCAGTTCTCTTAGAACTAACCCCACCAGGTAGATCGTTACTCGGCGTTAAGCTGCTCGGCAACCTCATCGGGAATCTCAACGTTGGTGTAGACGTTTTGTACATCGTCAGAATCCTCAAGCGCATCTGTAATACGCATGAGCTTCGTAGCTTCATCAAAAGTTACGGCCTGAGTGAAATCAGCTCGGAACTCAATATCAGCCGAATCGTAGTCAATGCCTGCAGCCTGAATTGCCTTACGAACCTCAACTAGACGACTTGGATCGCAAATGACCTCAAAGACATCACCAGAATCGACGATGTCTTCGGGCTCTGCATCAAGAGTGGCTTCCATCAAGTCTTCGTCAGTAACTTCCTTAGTCACTGCCTTTCGACCCTCTTCAACCTCAAATGTTTTAGCAACGGTGATAACACCCTTGCGC
>CAMQXE010000002.1 GCA_947038745.1 uncultured Propionibacteriaceae bacterium
GTTGCTTCGCTAGATTCCTTACGCACGCTCATCACAATGGCAAACGCGCCTAATGTCGCAAGACCGTAAGCCACAAGGTAGAACAGAATCGACGAGACTGACGAACCAGAAGCACCCACAGCAACGCCACAGAGCGCAACGAGGATGAAGCCCGCGTGAGCTACAGACGAGTAGGCCAGCATCCGCTTCATGTCGGTCTGAGTAACGGCAAGGATAGTACCGACCACGATGGTCAGCACCGCGATCACCGAGATCATCAACTGCCAGTCCCACTGCGCCCCGCTGAGCGCGACATAGAGGACGCGCAACAAAGCCACGACAGCGGCGAGCTTGGTGCAGATCGCCATGAAAGCCGTTACCGGGGTCGGAGAGCCTTGGTAAACGTCGGGAGTCCACATGTGGAATGGAACTGCACCGATCTTAAACAGCAGACCAACCGCAACCATCGCCAAACCAGCAAGCACCAAAGCGTAGCCCTGCTGCGGGCGAGTTACGAGGCCTTCACCAATGATCGACTTCGCAATATCGCCGTAGCGGAAGGAGCCGGAGTAGCCGTAAAGCAGTGCTACACCAAACAGCATGATCGCGGAGCTGACTGATCCCAGCAGGAAGTACTTGATACTGGCTTCCAGCGAAAGTAGACGGCGACGACGAGCTAGGCCAGCTAGCAAGTAGAGCGGCAGCGACATGACTTCCAGCGCTACGAACAGCATGATGAAATCTGTTGCTGCTGCGAACATCATCATGCCCCCTAGCGAGAACAACAGCAGCGGGTAGATTTCCGTATGCTCAAGGCCACGACGCTCAGCTTCAGCTTCATCTGCAGAGCCAGGAGTCGCGTATGCCATCGGCGTGAACGCTGTGCCACCACGATAGATACCGCGCTCCGCAAAAAGCATCGTCGATAGCAGCGCGAAGAACAGCAGCAAGATCCAGGCCATTGTCGCCGGAGCATCGACGCTCAACGCCCCGGCAGCTGCGATCATGAAGCGGTGCTGGGCAAAGCTCACGATGGTGAGAGCCAAGGTAGCCAACAACACAATGGCAGTGAACGAGACCTGCGCCGGGTGACGATGCCGCTGAGGCACGAAAGCCTCAATCATCACGCTAATCAGAGCGCTGGTCAGAATCAGCAAGATTGGGGCCAGCGCCACCATATTCAGCACTGGCATCTGCATCTCTAGCAAAAGATTCATTACTTCGCACCCTTTCCAGCGCCCGGTTGCGGATCAACCGCACCCATCTGCTGCATGACGTGAGTCGAGGTTTGTTCCACCGCGATTAGAGCTGGCTTCGGGAAGATGCCAAGCACGATGATGGTAGCGAGGATAGCCGCCATGATGGCGCGCTCCCCTGCGGTGAGGTCTTTGCCGGTGAAGTCGGCTTCGACGTCATCGCGTAGCGTTCCCGTCATCGTCTTCTGATACCACGTCAGCGAGTAGACCGCTGCGAGGACCGTTCCAAATACAGCGACGCCAGCGATACCGCGGTGCTGCTGCCAGGCTCCCGACAAGACGAGGAACTCTGAGACGAAAGTAGACATACCCGGTAGCCCCAGCGCTGCGAATGCGGTGATGAGCAGCGCACCAGACATCACCGGAGCAACCTTCTGCACGCCGCCAAACGCTGAAATGTCGTAGCTGCCGCGACGTTTGGCCAACATTCCGACGACGAGGAACAGCGCAGCCGTCGAGAACCCGTGGTTGAGCATGTAGAACATCGAGCCATCAAGCGAAACCGTCGAGAAGGCATAGATGCCCAACACCATGAAACCGAAGTGGCTCACGGAAGTGAACGCAACGAAACGCATGAGGTTCTGCTGACCAATGGCACAGATCGCACCGTAGATGATCGAGACCAGCGCGAAGATCATCATGAATGGCGCAATCCAGTTGCTGGCCTCGGGGAAGAGCCCGATGCAGAAGCGGATCATGCCAAAAGTACCGATCTTGTCCATGACGCCGACCAGCATGGTAGCGATACCAGGAGTTGATTGCTCTGCGGCTTCAGGGAGCCAGGTGTGGGACGGAACCATGGGCGCCTTGATAATGAAGGCGATAAGGAAGCCCAGCATGAGCCAACGTGCCGTTGTCCCTGAGAGGTGCAGCGTCTCCAGCGACGTCAGCAGGTAGGTTCCTTGGCCGCCTAGCTGAGCCGCGCTCACGGCATAGATACCGATGATCGACGCCAACATGATCAGACCGCCCGCAAGGGAGAACAGCAAGAACTTAATTGCTGCACGGGAACGTTGTGACCCGCCGAAGCCCGCAATCAGGAAGTACATCGGGATTAGCGTTGCTTCAAAGAAAAGGTAGAACAACAGCACGTCAGTAGCCATGAATACGAACAGCGAGAAGCTCTCTAGCATGAGTACCAAGCCCAAGTAGACGCCTGCGTTCCAGCGCCCAACCCGCTCTGGCATATTCCATTCGGCCAGAATCACGATGGGGGTAAGAACGGCAGCAAGTATCACCATGAGCAGGCCCAAGCCATCTAGGCCGAGGGCGTAGAACGCACCGAACGTCGGAATCCACGAATGAACTTCGCTGAACTGTAGCCCCGCAGTGCTCGGCGAGAACTGTAGCGCTAGGCAGGCAGTGAGTACGAGTGTGATCAAGCTGACTGCAAGACCCCAATACTTAGCGGCGTTGCCCTTGAGGAAGAACGCGATGAGTGCGCCCACGATCGGCACTAAGCCGATCAGCGTTAGCCAGGGGAATGTCATATCAATTCCTCCCTTAGGCCAGACGGCCGAGGATCAGGACGACACCGATGAGAACGGCGCCAGCCGCCATCATCAGGCCATACGAACGGACGTAGCCAGTTTGGAGCCTGCGCAGTAACTGCGACAGTGCAGAGACCGTCTGGGCGCTACCTTCAGCAGCGCCATCAACGGCGAGGTCATCCACATCGGTGGTGAAGCGAACCAAAGCGCGTCCACCGTCACGAAATACCGTGCAGTTGATGTCTTCGGCGAACAGATCACGACGACCAGCAATAACAAACGGGTTTGACGTTTTCGGAGCAACTCGTGGGATTGCGCGACGACCAAAAGCAAACCAGCTCACCAGCACGCCCAAGGCAACAACACCCAGTGTCACTAAGCCAAGCGGGTTGATGATCATCTCAGCAAAACCCACCGCTTCGTGGGCTTCAGCCCCAGTGATCGGCTGAAGCCAATGGGCGATCCAGCCATTCATCAAGAAACCAGAGACCACAGACAGCAGCGCCAAGACGATGAGCGGAATAGTCATCGTTGCCGGTGACTCATGCGGGTGAATATCTGCATCCCAACGCTTCTTACCCATGAATGTCATGAGCATAAGGCGCGTCATGTAGAACGCGGTGATAGCAGCACCAGCAATGGCAATGATGCCCGCTGTATGGTTGTGCTCGAAGGCCGCCTCGATGATGTGGTCCTTGGAGAAGAAGCCAGCAAAACCGGGGAAACCGATAATGGCGAGATAGCCCATCGCGAAGGTCCAGAAGGTGATCGGCATGACCTTGCGGACTGCACCGAAGTGACGCATATCAGTGTCATCTCCCATGCCGTGCATCACCGAACCGGCGCCAAGGAACATATTGGCTTTGAAGAAGCCGTGGGTGATGAGGTGGAAAATCGCCAGAGCATATCCAGCCGGGCCGATACCTGCTGCCAGGATCATGTACCCAATTTGGGACATGGTCGAGCCGGCCAGAACCTTCTTGATGTCGTCCTTGGCACAGCCAATCCAGGCACCCATGATGAGAGTGATAAGACCAATTGCCATAACGCAAGTCGAAGCCGTCGAACTCATCGCGTAGATCGCATGCGAACGGACGATCAGGTAGACGCCCGCAGTAACCATCGTCGCAGCGTGGATCAGAGCTGAGACCGGGGTTGGGCCTTCCATTGCGTCGAGCAACCAGGATTGCAGCGGGAATTGTGCTGACTTACCGCAAGCGGCCATGAGCAAGAACAGGCCCAAGGCCAGTGCCCAACCTGCATTGAGCGAAGCTGCCTGCTCATTGACCTGCTGGAATTGAACCGTGCCGAAGAGCATGAGCATGGTCGAGATCGCCATCACCATGCCCATATCGCCAATTTTGTTGACGACGAAAGCCTTCTTACCAGCAGCCGCAGCCGAGGGCTTGTGCTGCCAGAAGGAAATCAACAGGTAAGAAGCAAGGCCCACGCCTTCCCAACCGAAGAACACCATGAGGTAGTTATCGGCAAGGACCAGAATCAGCATCGCTGCGATAAACAAGTTCAGGAACGCGAAAAAACGGCGGCGACGTGGGTCATGGGCCATGTAACCGATTGAATAGACGTGAATCAGCGAGCCGACACCCGTCACGAGCAGCGCGAACAAGATCGATAGTTGATCAATCCACAGCCCGAAGCTCAACGTCCAATGCCCAGCGGTAAACCAGGTGAAGAGCGGAACATCCACCGCACGCGGTGAGCCAAGCAAATCAATGAAGCACAGCAACGCAACCACGAAGGATGCAATCGGCGCTAGCGTCGCGAGGAAATGGCCCCAGCTATCGGTGATCTTGCCAGCAAGCAGCAAGAACGCAGCGAAAGCCAGTGGAATGGCGATCATGAGCCATGAGTAGGTAAACATACCGGTCGGAGCGACCGCGGTAACAACGTCGTTGAGAATCACCATCACTCCTAGTGCTTCAGCAGGTTGATGTCATCGACCGAGGTCGAACGACGCGCCCGGTAGATGGCCACGATGATGGCAAGACCGACACAGACTTCAGCGGCAGCAACAACCATGACGAAAAGCGCCATGATCTGACCATTGAGGTTGCCCACCGTGTGAGAGAACGCGACGAGAGCAAGGTTCGCAGCATTGAGCATGAGCTCAACTGACATGAACATGACGATCGCGTTACGGCGAACGAGGAAGCCCACTAGACCGATCGCAAACAAGATGATCGCTAGGTCAACGTAGAAGATGGGATTCATGCTTCTAGCTCCCCTTTCTTGACGGCCTCGATCTCCTCGAATGCCTTGATAGTGGGACCAGCGACGGTGGCCGGATCAACCGGAAGCGCACGAGTCGCAAGGGTCGGGCTTAGCGATGGCGTAGCTACTGAACCGTCGGGCAAGAGCGCCGGGGTATTGATGTTGTTGCTACGCGCAAAAACGCCGGGGCTGGGACGAGCACCAGGATGTGTACCCTTTGCACCGTATTCCTCGATACGCAAACGCTGCTGGTCTGCCTGCTTGATCTTTGGGCTGAGACGTTCGTGGTGGGCCATCATCATGGCTCCGAGAGCACCAGTGATGAGCAGCGCCGACGTTGCCTCAAAAGCGAAGATATGGTCCGAGAAGATCAAGAGCGCCAGTGAGCGAACATTGTCTCCGCCGATGGCATTGGCATCTTCCAAGCCAACTGGTTTACCGACCATCGCGTTGCCAACAGCGAAAGCGAGCAAAGCAACAACGCCTAGCCCAGCTAGACCTGCCATTACCCGCTGTCCCTTGAGCATTTCCACCAGATCGTCACGAGTATCAACGCCAACCAGCATCAGCACGAAGAGGAAGAGCATGAGGATCGCGCCGGTATAGACGATGATCTGCACAACGAATAGGAACGGCGAATTGAGTGCTGCGTACTGCACGGCGAGCATGATCATCACCGCAGCAAGGAACAGAGCCGAGTGGATCGGCTTCTTCGACATGACCATGGCAATGGCTGCACATACCATCAGCGGCGCGCAAAGCCAGAAGGCTATTGCGCTGCCCAAGGCCATCGGAACAACCATCCCGATCACTTCTTGGCTCCATTCGTGATGTTTTCGGTAGCCGACGGAACGACCCGGACATCGGGAGTACCTGTTGGCGGCAAACCGAGGAAGTAATCCTTCTCATCGTCGCCTAGACGAAGAGCATGCGGCGGTTGCTCCATTCCTGGAAGCAGCGGGGCCAGCAAATCTTGCTTTTCGTAGATGAGTTTGGCGCGTGTGGTGTCTGCCAACTCAAACTCATTGGTCATGGTCAAAGCGCGCGTGGGGCACGCTTCGATGCACAAACCACAGAAAATGCAGCGTAGGTAGTTGATCTGGTAGACGTGTCCATAGCGCTCACCTGGCGAAAAACGATCTTCACCGGTGTTGCTCGCGCCTTCGACATAGATAGCGTCTGCCGGACAAGCCCAGGCGCACAACTCACAGCCGACGCACTTCTCCAGACCATCAGGCCAGCGATTGAGCTGGTGACGTCCATGGAACCGCGCCTGCGGAATGAACTTCGCGCCCTTCTCCGGGTACTTGGAGTTGATCGACTTACGGAACATATAACGAATGGTGACGCCGAAACCGGCCCATTGATCACGGAAGCGTGCCATCTCTTATGCCTCCTTCATGGTCGTAGTTTCACCAGGAACAACGCCGGCGAACTCTGGCAGCACCTGGCCCGGCATCGGGGGAACAGGATAGCCGCCAGCAAAGGCGTCGAAGGGAGCATTGTGAGCAACCACCGGTGCTGATTTCTTCTCTGGCCAGAAAGCCCAGATCAGTAGCGCTGCAATAACGATGCCGACAACGATCATTCCCGCTTGGGTCTGCCACCAGCCGTATTGAACGCCAGCCTTGACCACAGCTACAGCCATGACCCACAGCAGCGAGACGGGGATGAGAACCTTCCAGCCCAGTTTCATGAACTGGTCGTAGCGCAGACGCGGAACCGCGCCGCGTAGCCAGATGATGCAGAACATGACGATCTGCGACTTAATCAAGAACCACAGCGGACCAAACCACGGGTTATTGAAGAACTCAATGAAGTTCAGCGGCCACGGGGTGAGGTAGCTGCCGAAGAACAACGTCGCGATCATGGCAGACTGCGTCGTCAAGGCGATGTACTCGCCGAGGTAGTACAGCGCGTAACGGAAACCGGTGTATTCGGTGATATGCCCCGAAACCAGCTCCTGCTCACATTCAGCGAAGTCAAAGGGGGTTCGGTTAGCTTCGCCCAAGGCAGCAATCGTAAAGATCACGAAGCTAGGGATCAGCAGCCAGTAGCGGAATGGCAAAGTGGTGTCGATACCGCCCAAGGCGATCGTGCCACGCTGAGCCTCGACGATGCCCGACATCGACATCGTGCCCGACATCATGAAGACAGTGACTAGCGAAAGACCCATCGCAACCTCATAAGAGATCATCGATGCCGAAGAACGCAAGCTACCAAGCAGCGAGTAGGAATCCGACGAAGCCCAACCCGCTAGCACCGTGCCATAAATACCCATCGACGCTACTGCCAGCATGAACAAAACAGCCACCGGCGCATCCCAGAGCTGCAATCGGGTCATATGGCCAAAGATGGTCAAGTTCCCTGACAGCGGCATGATGGCCCAACCGAGGAAGGCACAAACACCAGCGAGGAAAGGGGCTAGGTTATAGACCCACTTATCGACATGCCCCGGCTGGAAGTCTTCTTTTAGCAGACACTTCACGCCTTCGGCGATGGTTTGGAACCAACCAAATGGGCCGTTCATATTCGGACCGGTGCGCTGCAACATGCGAGCCAGCACGCGACGCTCGAACCACACATTCATGATGATCCAGAGCAGCACGAAAACCAGGAGAACGACACCCTTAATCAGGGACATCCACCAGGGATCGTTGAAGAAGATCGTGTCAAGCAGGCTCATGCTGCTCCTCCCTCAATGGTGACCGCATCGCCCGCGACTGCGCGCAACGCCTGGGTAACAAACGAGGACCCCGACATACCGGGCAACCACACAACGTCATCTGACATTGCGGTGATTTCCACTGGCAGAGTCAGAGAGCCAGCAGCGGTAGAGACAGTAACCGTCTCACCGACGCCGAACTTTGCCGCAGTAGCCGCTGAGAGACGTGCCACCGCTGGTTTAGCTGTCGCCTGGACAAAGGTTGCACCGTCAAGCAAGCGCGAGTTATCCAAGAGCAAACGCCAGGTAGCCAGTGTTAATCCTGACTCTGCCTGCCCCGCGATAACTCGCGGAGCAGCAACCCGAGCGCCTTCCCAAGGACCAAACTCGGCAAGTTCCCCCGCTGCCTGTGCCGCGACTCGGATGCCTAGCGGGGCGCCCAATCCGTCGGCCAATGCAGCCAGGACGCGCAGGTCTGTCATCGGAGCAGCGTTATTGGTATTGACGACGTTGACAGCGCCAGCCCGATGTTCCCAGTTGAGGAACGTGCCGGCCTGGTCTTCAATGGCAGCAACCGGGAATACCACGTCAGCGTGCTTAGCAACTTCTGAAAGGCGCTGCTCCAGCGCGACGACGAATGTTGCATGGTCAAGCCCGTCAAGCACCGCACCCGGATCCGCAAAGTCCATCGCCTCAATACCGGAGGTAATGATGCCAGCGCAGCCCAAGATACCCATGGCATCTAGGCCTGGCTCGGTTGGAAGTTCAGCTACTGACCAATGTGCGGCGACATCAATACGAGCCTGCGCATCAGAAACCGGGCGTCCACCCGGCAACAAGGTCGGCAGACAGCCTGCCTCGATAGCGCCAATTTCACCAGCCCGACGTGGGATCCACGCCAAACTTGCACCCTGCGCATCAGCAACAGCTACAGCCGCTGAGAGCGTTCCTGCTGCCAACGCTGCCCGCTCGCCCACAAGGATGATCGTGTCAGCGTCAAGTTCAAGGCCACGAAGTGCCTGAGCTTCTGCACCGGGCTTAGCCGTAATCAGCTTTGCTCCGAGCTTTGTGGCACCAGTTGAGAGGAATGGTGCGATTGTCGAGATCACAAGCCCCTTCTTACGAACTGCCTTACGCAGACGCAAGAAGACAATCGGAGATTCCTCTTCTGGTTCAAAGCCCACCAGCACAACGTGCTTAGCATTTTCAAGATCGGAATAGGTCACATTCATCGGCTGGCCTGCCACCCGCGCACCGAGGAAATCTGTTTCCTCAGCGGTGAAGGGGCGTGAGCGTAGATCAATGTTGTTGGTCTTGAGCGCAACCCGGGCAAACTTGCTGTAGCCGTAGGCATTTTCCAGGGTCAAACGACCACCGGTGAGAATACCCACGTCGCTACCGACCTGCTGCAGACCGCGTACGGCGACGTCGATAGCCTCTGCCCAACTTGCTGGACGCAGTTCGCCATCTTCACGTACCAACGGAGTCTTGAGCCGGTCTTCTTCACGCATCGAGAAGAAGCCAAAGCGGCCCTTGTCACAGCTCCACTCTTCGTTGATATCTGGGTTATTACCAGCCAAACGACGCTTGACGTCGTAGTGGCGGTGATCCACGCGCAAGGAGCAGCCCGAAGCACAGTGCTCACAGGTTGAAGCAGTGGAAACCAAGTCGAAGGGACGAGCCTGGAAGCGGTAGTCAGCGCTGGTGAGAGCACCGACTGGGCAGATCTGAGCCACGTTGCCAGAGAAGTAGGACGTGTATGGACGCTCCTCATACATGCCGACCTGCTGCAATGCGCCACGCTCAACAAGAGCGATGAACGGATCACCGGAGATCTGCTCAGAGAAGCGGGTGCAGCGAGCACACAACACGCAACGCTCCCGATCAAGCATGATGAGCTGCGAAATCGACACCGGCTTCGGGTAGGTCCGCTTGACCCCCTCATAGCGTGATTCGCCACGTCCACTGGAAACGACCTGGTTCTGCAAAGGGCACTCGCCGCCCTTATCGCAAACCGGGCAATCCAATGGGTGGTTGATCAGCAACAGTTCCAAAATACCCTCTTGGAACTTACGCGCCTTCTCATTGGTTGCAGCAGTTTCGACGACCATGCCCGCCATGGCCTCTGTGGTGCATGCTGTCTGCGGCTTCGGCGCACCACGACCATTTCCCTGGTCGGGGATCTCGACGAGGCACTGGCGGCAAGCGCCCATTGGGTCGAGCAATGGGTGATCGCAGAAACGTGGAATATCAATGCCGAGCTGTTCAGCAGCACGGATAACGAGTGAGCCCTTAGGTACGGTCACCGATACGCCGTCGATAGAGAGAGTTACTCCCTCCTCCACGGGTGCTGGGGCTTGGGCGTTCTTGGCATCAACGCTCATGAGTGCGCTCCTTTAACGGGAAAGATTGCCGACTTCTCATAGGGGAACTTCTCCCAGGCAGCAATGCCATTGCAGCCGTCTTCGAACTCCTCGCGGAAGGTGTTGATATGGCTAGCCAGCATCATGCAGAACGAATCAGCCAAAAGGCAGAAGCTCTTGCCACCGATGTTGTCGATCAAATCCAGCATCTTGTCGACATCGCCAGGCTTGCCCTTGCCATCTTGAATGTCGCGCATCATCTGTACTAAGAACCATGAGCCTTCACGGCAAGGGGTGCATTTTCCGCAGGACTCATGCTTAAAGAACGACAAGTAGTTGAATGCCGCACGAACCGATGAGGTGGTCTCGTCGAAGAACTGCACCGCTTTCGAGCCCAACATGGTCTTCTTCGCACCCAGCGATTCGTAATCCATGGTGACGTCGAGATCAGCATCGGTCAGGATTGGCGACGAAGCACCACCTGGCAACCAGAACTTCACCCGGTGACCATCGCGCACACCACCGGCAAGCTCCAATAACTCACGGGCTGTGATCGACATCGGTGCTTCAAACTGTCCGGGGTTTTTCACATGCCCAGAGACTGAGTAGATCGTGTAGCCCTTCGACTTTTCCGTTCCCAGACGGCCGAAGTAGCCCGATCCATGCGACAGAATGCTCGTCACCGAGGCGATAGTCTCGACGTTGTTCACAATCGTTGGGGACTTGTAGAGACCAGCAACTGCGGGGAATGGTGGCTTGAGTCGCGGTTGTCCACGCGTGCCCTCAAGCGCTGAAAGCAGTGCGGTTTCTTCACCACAGATGTAGGCACCGGCACCGGCATGAACAGTGAGCTCCAAACGGAAATCCTTGCCCATCACCTTCTCGCCCAGGTAACCACGCTCATATGCCTCAGCAACAGCCTGCTGTAGGCGACGGATGACGTGCAATACCTCACCACGGCAGTAGATGAAAGCGTGATGGCAGTCAATCGCCAAGCAGGTGATGATGATGCCCTCAATGAGAGTATGCGGCGTCGCCATCATCAACGGAATGTCCTTGCAGGTGCCGGGCTCGGACTCGTCAGCATTGACGACGAGGTAGACCGGGTTCGGGTTGCCCTTGGGCAGGAAGCCCCACTTGATACCAGCAGCGAAGCCAGCGCCACCACGACCACGCAAGTTAGCGGTCTTGACGGTATCGATGATCTCTTGGGGCTCTAGGGGAAGAGCATTCTTGAGACCCTCATAGCCGCCACGGGCGATGTAGTTATCGATTTTCCATGCCTGCTCATCAGCCCAGTTGGCTGTGAGGACTGGGGTTAGCTGTGTGGTCACTTGGCCTCCTCAGCAGGGGCCGGAGCGACGTAGCTCGGCGCATTGTCGATGGTCCAGCCATTGTCTTTGGCGATGTCGAGACCACGCTGCGACGGCACGCCCGAAGTCGGGCCTTCATCTGCGCGACCGTCGTTGAAGCCTGCGAGCACTCGCTCGGCTTCCTTCCAGCTTGTGATCTTGGCGCCTCGCGTTGAATGTACCTCATCGTCAGCGGCGAGCTTGTCGAGCAGTTCAACAGCCTTATCCGGGGTCATGTTGTCCATGAACTCCCAGTTCACCATCATCACTGGGGCAAAGTCGCAGGCAGCGTTACATTCAACAGCTTCCAGCGAAATCGCGCCGTCAGCGGTGGTTTCGCCTTCCTTGATGCCTAGGTGCTTCTCACAGGCGTCAAGAATGAAATCGCCGCCAAGAATGCCACAGACGCCAGTGACGCAGACACCAACGTGCTGTTTGCCGGCTGGCTTGCGCTTGTACATGGTGTAGAACGTCGCGACACCATTAACCTGAGCTTCGGTGATGCCAACAAGTTCAGCAGTTACCTTGACGCCATAAGGCGAGATCCGCCCATCGACTGACTGCACGTAATGCAGCATCGGCATGACCGCCGAACGCGGCTGCGGATAGTTGTCGAGAATCGTGCGCATCTCAGCGATATTGGCCTCAGTGAAGTTCGTCGACGTATCACTCCAGTCGAGGTCACCCGACTCAGGGAAATGCGACGGGAATTCGTGCCCGCTCATCGATCAATACCTCCAAGAACACCGTCGAGTGATGCCACCGACACGACGATGTCCGAGATCATGCCGCCCTCGGTGAGTGCTGGCAATGCCTGCATATGGTTGAAACCCGGATCGCGGAAATGGGCGCGGTAAGGGCGGTTGCCGCCGTCAGAGACTAGGTGGCATGCCAACTCGCCCTTCGGGTTTTCGACGGCTGTATAAACCTGTCCAGCCGGGACTTTGAAGCCCTCGGTGACGATCTTGAAGTGGTGGATCAGTGCTTCCATGGATTCGCCCATGATGTGCTTGATGTGCTCATTGCTATTGCCCTGACCATCAGCGCCTACAGTGAGTCGGCTAGGTAACGCGATCTTCTTATCTTCAATCATGACCGGCTCGCCGACTGATTTCTGGAGCCGTTCGTAGCACTGCTCAACGATCTTGAGCGACTCGAACATCTCTGCCAAACGTACCCGGAAACGCCCGTAAGCGTCGTTAGTATCCCAGGTGCAGACCTCGAAATCGTAGGTTTCGTAGCCCGAGTATGGCTGTGATTTACGCAAATCGTGCGGAAGCCCAGTTGCTCGCAGTGGCGGGCCTGAGACACCGAGCGCCATGCAAGTCGAGAGATCCATGACGGCAACGCCAGATAGACGTGCCTTGAAGATCGGGTTCTGGCGTAGTCCGGCAGGTTCTTGTGCTGCCAGGCAATGACCTCACGCAACTGATCAAGACCATTGTCTGCAAGATCTACAGCCACGCCACCGGGACGGAAGTATTCGTGGTTCATACGTAGACCAGTCGTGGCTTCAAAGAAGTCAAGAATGATGTCGCGGTCACGGAAGCCGATGGTGGCTGGGGTGTAAGCACCCAGCTCCAAGCCGCCGGTGCCGATAGCGATGAGGTGGCTCGCAATGCGGTTGAGTTCCATCATTAACACGCGGATATCTTGAGCGCGCTGCGGGATCTTATCCTCAATACCGAGCAGCTTCTCCACTGCCATGCAGTAGGCCATCTCGGTAAACAGCGGCGCACAGTAATCCATGCGAGTGCAGTACGCGACGCCCTGAGTCCAGGACTTGTACTCCATGTTCTTCTCGATACCGGTATGCAGATACCCAATCGAAGGACGCATGCTCGTAACCGTCTCGCCATCAAGTTCGATGATGAGACGGAGCACGCCGTGAGTTGAGGGGTGATGCGGACCAAAGTTGATGACCATCGTCTCGTCGCCATTGGCGCGAGCAGCCTCAATGAGCTCTTCCCAGTCCCCACCATTGGCGTAGTAGGCCGGCATCTCCGGGTCGTTTGGCCCGCGATAAATATCGGTAGTAGGAGTGATCGTCATGCGTTGTACTTCCTCCGCTGATCCGGGGGCGGCACCTGGGCGCCCTTGTATTCGACGGGAATGCCGCCAAGCGGGTAATCCTTGCGCTGCGGGTGACCGACCCAGTCGTCGGGCATAAGAATGCGAGTAAGAGCCGGGTGCCCATCGAACTGGATGCCAAACATGTCCCAGGTCTCACGCTCGTGGAAGTCGGCCATCGGGTAGGTGCGCACAACTGAGGGCACGTGCGGGTCGCTCTCAGAGCAGACAACTTCAAGCCGAATCCGACGATTGTGCGTGATCGACAGTAGGTGGTAGACGACGTGCATTTCAGCATCAGTGTCATGGGGGTAGTGCACGCCAGAGACCGAAACACATACCTCAAAACGCAAGGCGGCATCGTCGCGGAGAACCTGGACGACCTCACGCAAAGACTGACGCTCGATAAAGATCGTGAGCTCGCCACGATCAACAACGACGCGGGAGAAATTAGCCCCCGGGACCAGAGCGATAAGACGGTCCACGGCAGCGTCGAACCACTCACCATATGGACGTGCAACTGGTCCAGGCATCCGAGCCTCACGCACCATCTGGCCGTAGCCCGAGGTATCCCCCGTGCCTGCGCTCCACATGCCCGAGCGTGAACCAAGGTTCGTCGCTGGTGCTAGCGGGGCTGCCGGAGTTTCTAATTCAGTCGACGGCGACTGCGGTTGCTCTGTCATCGCATAAGCCCCTTCATGTCGAGTGTCGTCGGCGCAACGAGCGCGTCCTGCTCAGCCTTAGCCTCAGCAGCAACCCGGTTTGCACCAAGCGGAGAATGCTTGATCATCTCCTTGAGCTTGAACATCGCATCAACGAGTTGCTCTGGGCGCGGCGGGCAGCCGGGCACGTAGATATCAACCGGAACGATGTGGTCACAGCCCTGGATCACGGCATAGTTGTTGAACATGCCACCGGAGCTGGCGCAGGCACCCATAGAAATAACCCACTTCGGGTTAGGCATCTGATCGTAGACTCGGCGTACGACAGGAGCCATTTTCTGGCACAAGCGGCCTGACACGATCATGACGTCAGCCTGACGCGGGGAGGCGCGGAAAATAGCCTGGCCCCAGCGGTCAGCATCGACACGGTCACAGCCGTAGTCCATCATCTCGATAGCGCAGCAAGCCAAACCCATCGTCAAGGGCCACAACGACCAGTTACGAGTCCAACCAGCGATTGCTTCCATGCTGGTGAGCAGGATGCCCTCTGGAAGAGCCTCTTCAATACCATTACCTGGCTTCATACCGGTACCCTCACTCCCACTCAAGGCCGCCGCGACGCCACACATAGATGTAGGCGACGAAGCAGGTGATCATGAATAAAATCATTTCGATGATCGCGAACACGCCAAGAGCGTTGAAATTAACCGCCCACGGGTAGAGGAACACGATTTCAATGTCGAACACGATAAACAGCATGGCGATGACGTAGTACTTCACTGAGAAACGTCCACCGCCTTCAGGCATAACCGTCGGTTCAATACCGCACTCGTAGCGGTCATATTTTGCCTTGCCTCGCGAGCGCGGCCCCACAATCAAACTCATGAGTACCGCCGCGACGACGAAAATCGCCGCGATCGCGAACAAGATCACGACCGGTAGGTAATTGATCATGATCGTTTTTCCCTTCTACGAGCGCCGGACTAGGCCGACGGGGTCAGCCTAGACAACGTGGTAATTAGCCGATCCACCGCATCGCCATCATGCTCATCGACGAGGTGTGCTAATAGCTTGTTCACGAGGTACATGAGCTTCTTGCGTGGTAGCCCGTACTCCGTGCAAACCTTCATAATCCATTGCTGGCCGATGAGCTTGGAGAAGATGCCACCAAGACGGTAGTAGCCACCCCACTCTGACTCCAAGCGCGTGATGTAGCCGCGCAAGGCCAGCTCAGCTTGTGCTGTACCAAAGCCGCGCGACTTGGCATCAGCAATACAATCTGCGGCGAAACTGCCCGCTTCCATGGCGTAGCTAATGCCTTCGCCGTTGTAGGGGCTAATCATGCCGCCTGAATCGCCAACCAGCAGCAATCCGTTAGCGTAATGGGGCTTGCGGTTGAAGCCCATCGGCAAAGCTGCACCACGAATCTCGCCAACCCGATTAGCCTCGCGGAACCCCAGCTCCTCAGGAGTGTTATCCAGCCAACGCTTCATCAGATCGCGATAGTCGGTGCTCTGGAAGCCCTTAGATGAGCTGAGCATGCCAAGACCGACGTTGCAGGTTCCGTTATTCATCGGGAATACCCAGCCGTACCCTGATAGCAGCGTGGACTTATGCGGCTCGCCATCCCACAGCTCTAACCAGGATTCCATCCAGTCATCTGACGATTGCGGGGATTCAAAATAGGCCCGTACTGCCACGCCCATTGGCCGGTTATCGCGTTTGTGGATACCCATACCCAATGCCAGGCGCGACGAGTTACCGTCCGCTGCCACGACAATAGGGGCGTGGAAAGTCTGTCCGTCTTTGGTACGGACGCCGATAATCCTGCCAGTGTCGTCAAGAATCGGTTCAGTAACGGTGGTATTTTCGCGCAATTCAACGCCGTTGCTCACCGCATGCTGAGCCAAGAGCTGATCAAAATCCTGACGCGAACGGGTCATACCGTAGTTAGGGAAATCTTTTAGCTCCGGCCACGGCATCTCCAAAGGCTCGCCCTTGCCGCCGTAAATCCGCAAACCTTTAATATGGTGCCAACCAGCAGCCTCGCTGGTATCGATCCCCAAACGAGTCAATTCACGCACAGAACGCGGAGTTAGACCGTCACCACAGACCTTTTCCCGAGGGAACTTTGTCTTTTCTAGGAGAAGCACCGATAAGCCGCGTTTGGCTAGGTGAGTTGCTGTTGCCGAGCCACCAGGCCCGGCGCCAACCACGATAACGTCAGCGTCCATTGTGCGCGCAGATACCTGCGCAGGAGCCTCGACTGTTGGCGTCGAAGCCGCAGGGTCAGGCATGAACGTACTCCTGGTTCTGTCAAGGCATGCTCGCGCATGCCCCGGTGGGCGATTTCATGAAACGACCTAAGTCTAAGACGAAACTGGCTTAGGTGTGGAATCGAACTAAGCCAGTAGCTGCCACTAACTGAGGCCACCACCGCACACTATAAGTACTGCCCCGAGACGGGGTAGATCTAGTGAGGCTCGACTTACTTACCTTTACTTAAGCGCAGTTCTTCACGACGTTTGCGCTCTTGTTCCTTCAGCCGTTCGTTCTCGCGCTTTACCTCTTTAGCCTGCTCTTGGAGTTCATCCATAGAGCTCGACTGCGACAACGTCGACCACACGATGAAGGCAATCACCGCGCTCACCCACCACCATCTCGGTGATAGCAAGATAATCGGCAAGGTAATGAGCGCGACCATATCTGTACCGCGGAACAAGTTGCCCAACAAGCCTGGAGGCAATGCGCCAGCAGCGGTCGAAAGCATTGGCGTGTTGAAATTGACGCTTCGAGCTGAAGTCCAGCGCACTGCACCCATCAACGCCGCGAAAGCAGTAACACAGGCGTAGTACACAGCGATCAGCGGCGGATAACTCTTACCACCAGCGATACCGAAGAATGCTGGGCAGATTGCCGCTGCCCATATCAACGCCATGACACCGGGAACGACCATGCAGGCGTTACGAATAGTTTGAGTTGAGAAAGGGAACATCCGGATCAAGCCCTTGGTACGGCTCAAAACGCGCAACTGCTGAAAGAAAGGAACCAGAATGAAGCACAAGACCCAGGCCGAGATGAACGGCATCATCATGCCGGCTCCCAAAGAGGCAAGCGCATAGGGAATCACCATCGACAGCACTAACGCAAAGATCGGAGTTGGATTGCGCTTGAGCCGTTCTAGATCGCGCCACACTAACGCGCTCCAGCCGCGACCTTTGCCCTTGGTCGGGGTGACATTGCCCTTCTCAGCGCATTGACGCTCAACCAGAATGTCGCGCATCAGGCCAAGATCTAGGCCAAACATGGCGCCCTGCATTCCGGCAACCAATGAGCCACCAGACATGAGCCGGGCTCGGCGGATATTGTTCAATCGCCCAACGGAAAGAATCCAGGTAGCGATTAGCACCACTAGAGAGACTCCAGCAAGCGCCACGGCGATGATGTGGCCGCGATCAAACTCCCCTA
>CAMQXE010000003.1 GCA_947038745.1 uncultured Propionibacteriaceae bacterium
TGCGCATGTTCGTGATCAAAATCACATAAATCACACGATTAACGAAATACCCCAAGTAATTCTGTGGGCGAAGCCACATATTCCAGCATGGAGGCAGGGTAAAGGGTACCCCGCGCGAATCACAGATTTGGCTGAGTCCTACAGTGCAGTGATATCGGACGAATAAGGAGTTGAGGACAGTGAGTCTGCATCCTGCGGAAAACGCTCAAGTGGGCGCTACCTGCCATGGCTTGCCGGTTCACGTCATTACCGGTCACTACGGCAGCGGGAAAACTGAATTTTCAGTTTCGCTGGCCGCAAAGCGAGCCCTTGAAGGCTATCTGGTGGCAATTGGGGATCTCGATATCGTGAACCCCTATTTCAGATCCCGGGAACGTCATGAAGAACTGGCTGAACTTGGTATCCGAGTTATCTCCAGTTCGCTGGGCCCCAACGTCACTCTGGACTTACCCGCAATATCAGCAGAGATTCGTGGGCCAATCGTCGATGAGCATTGCTTACCTATCCTTGATGTTGGTGGCGATTCAATCGGAGCTAAAGCACTCAATGAATTTCTATTCGACATAACCAAACGCGGCTACGAAATGCTACTCACGCTTAATGCGTACCGCATGGAAACCAGCACGGTTGAGGGTGCTCTTCGCCACATTGAGGCCATTCAATCGGCATCCCACCTGGAGTTCACTGGAATCATCGTGAATACCCATATGGTCCGGGAAACCACGACTGACGATGTTCTTGTTGGCTATGAACTTGCCAACAAGGTAAGCGCAGCGAGTGATCTCCCTATCCGTTACATCAGCGCAATCCCCACCGCGCTCGCGGGACTGCCAGATGATGTGGTCGGTGAGCGTGTGCCTATCGGTCTCTACATGCGCGATGCATGGATGTAGGAAAAGGAATTTAACCATGGCAACCAAAGGAACCGTGACTTTCAATCACGACGTCTGCAAGGGATGTGGCCTGTGCGTTGAAGCATGCAAGGTCCACGCATTGGAGATGGCTACGGACGAAATTAATGCTAAGGGGTATCACCCGGTGTATCTCGCCGTTCCGGAAAAGTGCAACGGCTGCACTAACTGCGCCGTGATGTGCCCGGATTCGGTCATTACCGTTCACAAGGAGAAGGTGGAGCGCTCATGAGCAAAGTGCTGATGAAAGGCAACGAAGCAATCGGTGCAGCTGCTATCAAGGCAGGATGTCACTACTTCTTTGGTTACCCGATTACACCGCAGACAGAGCTGCCCGAATATATGGCGGCGCATCTGCCTGAAGTTGGCGGGCAATTTGTGCAGGCCGAGTCAGAAGTGGCCGCCATCAACATGGTCTATGGCGCCGCTGGTACAGGCAAGCGGTGCATGACCTCATCGTCATCTCCGGGTATTGCGCTCAAGCAAGAGGGCATCTCCTACATCGCTGGTGCAGAACTGCCCTGCGTCATCGTCAATATCGTTCGCGGCGGTCCGGGCCTTGGCTCGATCCAGCCAGCTCAGTCGGACTACAACCAGGCAACGCGCGGTGGTGGCGACGGCGACTACAAGCTCTTGGTCTACGCTCCCTGCAATATCCAAGAGATGACCGATCTCGTGCAGATTGCTTTTGATAAAGCAGATCTATATCGCAACCCCGTCATGCTCATCGGCGACGGCATGCTTGGGCAGATGATGGAAGCTGTTGAGCTTCGTGATCAGCCTAAGATCGAGCTGCCGAGCAAGGACGGCTGGGCCACCGTTGGCACCAAGATGGAGCGTGAGCCCCATGTCATCAACTCCTTGCGGTTGCAGCCAGAGGATCTTGAGGCGCATAACCTCCATCTCTGGGAGAAGTACGAGACCATGCGCAAGAACGAGCCAATGGTGGAGCTCTACCAGGTCGATGATGCTGAACTCGTTATCGTCGCCTATGGCACGACGTCACGGATCGCTCGTGCGGCTATCGACACCATGCGAGCTGATGGTCACAAGATCGGTATGATCCGTCCGATTACGCTTTGGCCATTCCCCATGGCGGTATTCGAGACGCTTCCCGCATCGGTCAAGAACTTGCTCGTCGTCGAGATGAGCATGGGGCAGATGATTGACGATGTTCGCATCGCCAACAATGGTCGTCTCCCCGTCGATTTCGTGGGACGTTCCGGAGGCATGATCCCCACGCCTAATCTCATCATGGACAAGGTTGCTGCGATGCTCGAAGGGGGCTCGAAGTAAATGGAAACTGTATTCAAGAAGACGATTGGTCTTACCAGCAAACAGACGCACTACTGCCCTGGCTGCACCCACGGCATCATCCATCGCATCGTTGCCGAATGTCTAGAGGAGCTTGGCCTTCTTGGCGATACGATCGGTGTCGCGCCAGTAGGTTGCTCAGTTCTTGCCTACGACTATTTCAACTGCGATATGTCGGAAGCTGCTCACGGGCGTGCCCCGGCGGTTGCCACTGGCATCAAGCGGTGTCTCCCAGATAAGACCGTATTCACGTACCAAGGTGATGGCGATCTAGCTTCGATTGGTACCGCTGAGATCGTTCATGCTGCTCACCGCAGTGAGAACTTCACGACGATCTTCGTCAATAATGCGATCTACGGTATGACCGGTGGGCAGATGGCTCCAACCACGCTTATTGGACAGAAAACAACGACTTCTCCTGGCGGACGTCAAGCGGTGGGGCATGGATTCCCATTGAAGATGTCTGAGATGCTGGCGCAGATCCCTGGCGCAACTTTCGTTGAGCGTGTTTCTGTGCATAATGCGCCGAATGCTCGTAAAGCAAAGAATGCTATTAAGCGGGCTTTCCAATGCCAGATGGAGGGCAAGGGTTTCGCAATCGTCGAGGTGCTATCGACGTGCCCGACGAACTGGGGCATTGATCCAGCGGCAGCGCTCAAATGGCTAGAGGAAAACATGATTCCTTACTACCCGCTTGGCCGTATTCGTGACTTCGAGGACACTCCTGCAGAGGAAAAGGAGGCTGCTCATGCTTAACGAGAAGTGCATCATGGCCGGTTTTGGCGGCCAGGGCATCATGGCAATGGGTCAGATGTTGGCTCAGGCTGGGCTAGACGAAGGTCGCGGTGTTACCTGGCTTCCATCCTACGGTCCGGAGATGCGTGGCGGCACGGCCAACTGCATGGTTATCGTCTCAGACAAGGACGTGCCATCGCCGCTCATCGACCACAATGCGACCAGCCTTATCATCATGAATGGCCCGTCGTTGCCGAAGTTCCTTCCGCATTTGCAAGATGGCGGAGTCATTCTTGTGAACTCGTCGCTGGTCGAGGAGAAAGTTCAGCGCGAGGATGTGAAGGCTGTCTATATTCCTTCAACGGAACTAGCTTCTGAACTAGGCAACCTCAAGTTCGTCAATATGGTGATGCTCGGTGCGTTCGTCGAGGCTACGAAATGCGTGAAGCCAGAGTCGATCCTTGATGCTTTGGAGTACAAGCTTGGTGCTAAGAAGGCGCATTTGATGGAGGGCAACCGTGCGGCATTTGCTAAGGGTGCTGAGGTTGTACGTGAGCAGCTCGCTGCCACGGTCTAACTACCAGATACAACGTCGTGGGGCTGTCCAGGCAGCCCCACTTCCGTCTCTGTTCGATCATTCTTTACTAACCACCACAAATCTGGCTAAATATCGGCATTTATCACCTCGGGAGCCCAAAAATCTGGTGGTTAGTCAACGATGCTTCCAAGGCACCGTTTCGTTATGATGGCCCTGTGAATCAGCTTCCTATGATTACGCTTCCGGCCTCCCGCATTCGCTGGGGTGTTGTCACAGCACTCTTTTGCCTGATGCCACTTATGATCATCATTCTTGCGTTCAGCCCGAGCGTGTATCCCGAAGATCGCTTGCCATTCTTGCTGCTTGGGTGTGCTTTTTTCCTCATGCCGATGCTGCTCGGGCTGCGGCTGCTGCCAAGATTGGCGCACCTAACGATTTCTCCCCAGGGCTATACCGAGGTCGTCTATGGGCGTAGCCGGTTTATCCCCTGGGCGGCTGTAGAGACGATCAATCTAGTGCAGGCTAGAGCCGTCACGCTTGTTGCGGTGAGCTTTGTTCCACAAGCAAAGGCTGAGTTCCGACAGAGTATCTGGACGCGGTCAGCTACTTCTAAAACAGATCGAACGATGGCAGATACGTGGTCTCTTTCTGCGCGAAATCTTGGTGAGCTCATGGGCCAATACCGAGCTGCTGCGTTGGGTTTGATGAGCCCGGATCAGGTAACTGGAGTCGCGCTACCGAAGTCAGCCAGAGTGGAGTATCCATCTTCGACGTAGCGTGTTAGTGTCGGTTCCTTCTTCGGCCATGGATTATGGTGAAGGAATTGGGTAGAAGGATTTTCTATGGCTCGTCGTCAGTGGTTGGTGCTCATTGCTGTGGGTGCGATTTGTTTAAGTGCCTGTTCGACAGTTTTGGAGGTGCCGTCGAAAAGTCATTCTGCTGATGCAAGGTCTAGTGCTGATCCAAAAACTACAGCGACTACGCAATCTGCAGTATCTTCTACTACCTCAGTTGCGTCATCCTCGCGTGGTGTGAGCGTGTCTGCTAGCGCTGCTACTGGTACCCGGGTCTGCTCGGAGATCGAAAAACTGTGCTTTGTAGTACCTGCGGATTGGACAGTGGAACCCACGCAATGGGGTCAAGGGGCTTTTGCGGAGCGGATTGAAACGAGTAAGCCAGAGGTTGGCAATGCCAGCATCACAGCTAAAGTCTCTGGAATCGGTGGATCATGTGTGCCATCTGCCCCCTTGACCTTGCGCAAGGTTTCGCCGCTAGCAGTGAAAAATAAGCAGGGTACGCCGCTAGTTGTTTTGGCCTGGGTTAGCCCGCTGGGGGATAAGTTTGAGACCCGGCTCGGGGTATTTCCGCAGAGGCCAGAGTTCGTTGTGGGTGGCGAATCCGATAATTGCTATTTGTCTATGCCTGGCGTTTTTGAACGCCCATCCGGAACGCTGATGTTTAACGTGAGTTTTACTGAACCCAGGCGGTTCGCCACGGTTGCTGATGCTGAGCAGTACATGCAGAGCCCAGTATTTCTTCAACTATGGTCAGTGCTGACTTCGCTACAGTCACTATAGATACCTTCGTCGCGTATATCTGTGTTGCCATGGCCCTCTAGTTACTTGTCGCGGCTGTTCTCTGGCTATTCCTTGGGCTTGGCCTAGAGGCCAGGTAAAGTTGAGTCAACAGGACTCAACCTTGAAAATGGGGAGAACATGGACACGCAAAAACTCACTGCGAAGTCCCGGGATGCGCTCTCGATCGCTACCCGGACGGCAACTGCTAAGGGGAACCCGGTCGTCGAGCCGGCACATCTATTAGATGCGCTTCTGCTCATGCCCGATAACACCGTTGGTGATCTGCTTGCTAAGGCAGGTGCTGATCCGCAGGTAGTTGCCGCCGGGGCTAAAGGGGAATTGACGAAATTGCCGAGTGCTCAGGGCAATTCTGTTGCTGCTCCGGGTATGTCTGGTGGGCTAGCCCGCGTTCTCGCTCAAGCGGAGACGCTAGCCCAGATGCTAGGTGATCAGTTCATCGCTACTGAACATCTACTCATTGCTATCGCTGAGGTGCAAAGTCCAGCTAAAGAAATTTTTGCCGTACTAAAGGTGAGCGCTGAAAAACTGACTGAGACATTTAGCGCGCAACGTGGAGCTAAGCGAGTTACCAGCGAGCAGGCTGAAGGCGGCCAATCTGCATTGGACCAATACTCTATTGACCTCACTGAGCGTGCTCGAGATGGCAAGCTTGACCCAGTTATCGGCCGAGATGCGGAGATTCGCCGAGTGGTTCAGGTATTGGCTCGTCGAACGAAAAATAATCCGGTGCTTATTGGTGAGCCAGGAGTTGGCAAGACAGCAGTAGTTGAGGGGCTAGCGCAGCGCCTCGTCGAGGGTGATGTTCCAGATTCGCTCAAGGGGCGGCGTCTTGTCAGCCTGGATCTTTCTAGCATGGTAGCTGGAGCAAAGTTTCGGGGTGAGTTTGAAGAACGCCTTAAAGCTGTGTTGGCTGAGATCAAAGAAGCTGACGGGCAGGTCATCACCTTCATTGACGAGTTGCACACGGTGGTTGGTGCCGGAGCTTCTGGTGAAGGCGCTATGGATGCTGGCAATATGCTCAAGCCGATGCTGGCTCGTGGCGAGCTGCGCCTCATTGGTGCGACAACCTTGGACGAGTACCGCGAACGGATTGAGAAGGACCCCGCGCTAGAGCGGCGGTTCCAGCAGGTTTACGTCGGTGAGCCCAGCGTTGAAGACACGATCGCCATTCTGCGGGGGCTTCGTGAGCGTTATGAGGCACATCACAAGGTTGCGATTACCGATGGTGCCCTGGTTGCGGCGGCAAGTTTGTCGAACCGCTACATCACCAACCGGCAGCTCCCGGATAAGGCTATCGATCTTATTGATGAAGCAATGTCGCGCTTACGGATGGAGATTGATAGTTCCCCTGAGGAGATCGATCAGTTGCGCCGGAGCGTGGACCGTATGACGATGCAGCAGTTCGCGCTCGCTAAGGAAACCGACGATGCTTCAGTTGCCCGGCTGGAGCGACTGAATGAGGAGCTAGCCAACGCGCAAGAGATGCTGCGTTCTTTAGAAGCCAAGTGGGAAAAGGAAAAGCAAGATCTCAATCGTGTTGGTGATGTTAAGGCTCAGATTGATGATGCCCGGATTGCTGCCGAAAAAGCACAGCGCGAGGGCGATCTGACGCGGGCTTCGGAGCTTCTTTACGGCTCAATCCCAGCGCTCGAAGAGCAATTGAAGAAAGCCGAAGCGGCTGAGCTACATGAACGTATGGTGAGTGAGGAAGTAGGCCCGGGCGATATTGCTGAGGTGGTCTCTGCCTGGACCGGTATCCCCGTAGGCAAGATGTTGCAGGGGGAGTCGGAGAAGTTACTCAGCATGGAAGATCGAGTAGGGCAGCGCCTGATTGGGCAACGCCCAGCGGTTGCTGCTGTTGCCGCAGCAGTGCGCCGTGCTCGTGCCGGAATCTCCGACCCTAACCGGCCGACTGGTTCTTTCCTTTTTCTCGGCCCGACGGGTGTTGGCAAGACGGAATTAGCCCGAGCGCTCGCAGATTTCTTGTTTGATGATGAGCAGTCAATGGTGCGCATTGATATGTCAGAGTATTCGGAGAAGCACGCTGTGAGCCGACTCGTGGGTGCTCCTCCCGGATATGTCGGCTATGACGAGGGCGGGCAGCTCACCGAAGCGGTTCGCCGCCGTCCTTATTCGGTGGTCCTTCTTGATGAAGTGGCGAAGGCGCACCCGGAGATCTTCAACATCTTGTTGCAGGTGCTTGATGATGGACGCTTGACCGATGGGCAAGGCCGGACTGTTGATTTCCGCAATACCATCGTGATCTTGACATCTAATCTGGGCAGCCAGTTCCTTACCGATCAGTTGCTACCGCAGCAACAGAAACAAGATGCGGTGATGGGAGTGGTCCGCCAGTCCTTCAAGCCGGAGTTCCTCAATCGTCTTGATGAGGTTATCTTGTTCGATCCGCTCTCGAAGGAGGATCTGGCCCAGATCGTGGAGATTCAGCTAGCGCGAGTCAATAAGCGTCTTGCTGAACGTCGGATCCGTGTGACAGTTACCGAGACAGGCAAGCGCTGGCTAGCTGAGCAAGGCTATGACCAAAGCTATGGTGCGCGTCCGCTTAAGCGCCTAATCATGCAGAAGGTGGAAGATCCGCTGGCCCGGGCAGTGCTTGATGGATCTGTGGCTGATGGCGCTACTGCAATCTTTGATGTAGTCGATGGGGAGTTTCGGCTGGTTTAAATATCGAGAATTGGCCCCGCTAAGGGGCCGAGCTACTGATGTTGTGCGGACTTAAGTATGTCAGCGCCAGAAAGATACTGAAGTAGAGCTACTGGCTGACAGCTCTTGATGACAAGCTATCTGAATGCACTTTTATCAGGCTCCCGATTTTCATAAGATCGGGGGCCTGGGCTTTATTTCGATAGGATTACGAGCATGACCGATCTCGGAGATATGCCAGTAGACGATGAGTTGATCGATGTTGATCCCGGTACGCCGCGCAGAGCAGTCGAGACTGAAGTAGTAGCGGAATCTATGCAGGATGCAACCGATGAATCTTTGGCAACGGAGACTGACGCTGAGGCTGTTGCCGAGAAGCCACGACATAAGCGTCCTCCGTTGTTCATTTTAGGTGTGCTGCTGTTGTGCCTGGGGTTGCTTTCATGCGGATATTTCGCGTGGGAGTACTGGGGCACCAATATCACCTCCAACGCTGCGATTAAAGACGTCAAAAAAACCTTGCAGGAGTCGTGGCGCAACCCGGTTGCAGGGGAGGCCGCAGACCCGACGCCTAAGATTGATACGACGTTTGCGCTGATCCGTATTCCGGCATTGGGCGCATCGTATGAGTTCCCGGTCAATGCGGGGACAACGTCTTATGCCTTGTCGCGAGGTATTGGCTGGTATGAGAATACGCAGTTGCCTGGGCAGATCGGTAACTTCGCTGTTGCGGCTCACCGCGCTACCCATACCGGTCCTTTTGAGCGGCTACTGGAACTAAACCCCGGCGACAAGGTGATTGTGGAGACCCGGGATTACGTCTATACCTACGAATTGACTACCTCCGCGCGCGACCTGACTGTTACAGATACCGATGGTGGATGGATCCTTGATCCGAATCCAGGTAAAAAGGAACCGGCAACAGAGGCTCAAATAACGCTGATGACGTGTACCGATATGTTTGCCTCCCCCAACCGCTCCGCGGCGTTCGGGAGACTCATAAACACGCAAAAGAAGTAAATTAGTCCTTGCCGTTAAGCTCCCGTAGGACCCTGTAGCCCGTTACGCTTGGAGTAATCGCTTTTAAAAGGAGCACTATATGTCTGCTTGGGTTATTGCCCTACTCGTGATAATCCTCATTCCGGTGTTGGCCGGAGTGTGGGGTATCAGCCGCTACAACCGGCTCATAGCACTGCGCACTGGGGCTAATACGTCGTGGAGCCAGGTCGATGTTGAGCTGCAGCGTCGTCATGATCTCATCCCGAACCTCGTCGCTACGGTGAAAGCCTATGCTGGGCACGAGCGCAATACCTTGGAAGAGGTCGTTGCTCTACGTAACCAGGCCGCAGCCATGTCGGGCGGGCAGCCAGGCCAGTTGTCACCTCAGCGCGCGCAGGTTGAAGATCAGCTAACCCAAGCGGTACATAACTTCTTGGTGACGGTTGAGTCTTACCCTGATCTCAAGGCCAATGGAAACTTCCAGGCGCTCCAGGCGCAGTTGGTGGAGACCGAAGACCGTATCTCGGCAGGGCGTCGTTACTACAACGCATGTGTTGCTAACTACAACATCGCTCGTGAGCAGTTCCCAACGTCAATCATCGCCGGGATGTTTGCTGCGAAGTTCCCGCCTGCTACCGGCTTTGAGGTCGCTAACATCGAGGTGCGGCAGAGCCAGACTGTTGATTTTGGCCCGGGTTTTGAAACTGGACCGACGATTACCCAGCAGCAGGCTCAGGCTGCAGGCAACGCGCAGATTCCGGCTCCGACGTACCAGCAGGCTTACCCGAATAACCCGATGGCGGCTCCGGGGCAGCTTCAGGCCGCACAACCGGCTCCGATGCCTCAGCAGCAGTACCAGATCCCGACGCAGATCGAGCAGCAGCCTCGCTTCGAGCAGCCAGGCGGCCCCACTCCGCAGCCGGAGCAGACGATGTACGGTACTCCGCCGCAGGCGTAGTCTTCAATTTATATAAGAGCATGGTGTTGGCGCGGTCCTCGGGGCCGCGCCAACAATGTGTGGTATCCGATGAGTAGCTCTAATAAATCGGTTGCGGCCTCTGGGGAAGCATTTTATGCTTTTCATGTTTTATCCCCGACGATTGGTGAGTTTGATGACGATCCTGAACGCGCGCTAATCCTGCCGCGTCGCTGTGGCGCGGTTTTCCGCCACTTTTCAGGAGACTTCTATGCCCATTGGGCTAAATCACTTATCGTTCACTTTCGCTGATTCTGTTACCCCGTTGCTACGTGATGTGACGGCGACTTTTTCCGCACACGCAACTGGTGTTGTCGGAAGGAACGGTTCGGGTAAGACCACGTTATTGCGGCTCCTTACCGGCCAGCTCTTGCCGACTGCTGGTCACGTTAGAACGGATCGCGGTATTGGCTATCTGCCACAAGACATTGTCCGGCATGATGATCGTCGGGTTCTGGAGCTATTAGGCGTCGATCAGATCGTTGATGCGTTAAAAAGAATTGAGGCGGGCAGTTTCGCCCAAACCGATTTTGATGTCGTTGGCGATAATTGGGATATTCGAGAGCGCGCACACACGCTGTTAGCTAAACATGTGCCTTCACTTGGAGCTATTGACCTGGAACGAACTGCTGCGACGCTTTCAGGCGGTGAGATCATTCAGATAGCGCTTCTGGGGTTACAACTCCAGGGCTTTAATGATGCGGTTCTTGATGAGCCCACAAATAATCTTGATACTCGTTTCCGGGAGCGGCTGTATGCTCTGATCGACGCATGGCGGGGTTATTTAGTGATCGTGTCTCATGATGTTGTGTTGTTGAACCGAATGGATGCCATTGCTGAAGTTCGTGAGGGCAATGTGCGAATTTTTGAGGGAAACTACGACACCTACACTCATGCTATTGATCGGGAACAAGCTGCTATTGCACAAGATATTTGTGATGCTGAGCGGGAAGCCAGAATCGCCAAAGATAACCGGATTAGCGCACAGACTCGTATGGCGCGTGCAGAGCGGACAGGTCAGACGCAGAAAGATCAGCGTAAGCACACTAGAAAAATGGCAGTAACATTAGGCCAGCATCAGCAAGAATTACATGGTAGGCAACGTCAATATCTTGATATGCAGGAAAAGAAAGCCGCTAATCGGCTTGATGAGTTGGGGCGGCTTTTACGTGATGACGATGAAGTCTGTATTGATCTTCCAGATCCCCACGTATCAAGTTCTCGTAATCTTGCTGAGCTCCATCATGCGGGGGGAGTTATCCATATGCGCGGCCCGGAACGGATCGCTATTATCGGAGATAACGGGGTTGGAAAGACCAGCCTGTTACGAACGCTGCTTGGCGAACAACATCGCATGATTGCTTACGGCATTGCGCAGACTGACCGAATTGGTTATCTCAGTCAGAAAATTGACGACCTCCCCGATCAGGAATCAACTCTTACTCTCATAGCGAATGCTGCACCCCACCTCACTCCCAGTGAAATCCGCAACCGCCTTGCCGGGTTTCTGATCCGGGGCGATGATGTGTCTCGACCGGTCGGGACACTTTCTGGCGGGGAACGTTTCCGGGTTGCATTGGCGCGGTTACTTCTTACCGAGCCAGCGCACCAGCTACTTCTCCTTGACGAGCCGACGAACAACCTCGATATCGACACCACCAACGAACTCATTGAAGCTCTCAACGCTTACCGTGGAGGAATTATCATCGCGAGCCATGACCAGCATCTTCTCGCTCAGCTCAGTCTCACAGCAACACTTACCCTCACGAAATCTGGAAAGCTTCTTTCGTAAGTATGCGGCTGTATTGTGGGGACTTGCCGTACAAGAAGTTTACTAACGTCAGGTAGTCGCTGCGGGTAAGGCCTGATAAATCATGCAGCTTTCTTGCGGCTTTTAAGAGCACCGATCACTGCTGGGATTACTGAGACGACGATGATTGCGATAAAAACTGTCTCAATGTGATCGCGGACAAAAGAGACACGGCCAAGGAAGAAACCAGTTACCGTCACGACGGCGACCCAGATTGCGGCGCCGAGACCAGAGAAAGTAGCAAACTTCTTAAAGTTCATGCCGCCGATGCCAGCGATCATTGTGACAAAGGTACGAATAAAAGGCGTGAATCGTCCAAGAATCAGCGACATGGCACCGTACTTCTCAAAGAACTCATGGGTTTCTTGGACATGTTTGGGATCAAAGACCTTACCCATGAAGCCTTCACGCGGTTTAAATAGCGTAGGCCCGAGAGCTTTTCCTACGTAGTAACCACATAAGTTGCCTGCCCAGGCAAAGAGGAACAGCACAGCGCACACGAAGAGGAGCGTGAGCGGCTTGGAACCGAAGTAGCTGATAATTGCCTGGTCTTCCCCTTTTAGCCCCATGGCACACAACATGCCAACGGCAAAAAGCAGCGAATCTCCAGGAAGAATCGGCCACAATCCGCACTCTAAGAACACAATGAGAGCAACCGCCCACAGTGCCCAAGGGCCAGTAGCAGTGATGATTGTGTACGGGTCAAGCCAGCTTGTCATGAGCAGCGGCGCAAGACAGAGAAGTGAAGTCACAGTCCCCAGGATATCGTGGAACCATGGTTGAACGAGTAAACGACGACGTACTGGATACCAAGGTCGTAGCACCGATCGATCCACAGTCGCAGCTAGCTGACGACGAGAATGGCCCATTTTGGGTTCCTGGTGTTGGTCCTTGGGAAGGTGATGTTCCTGATGATCCTCGCTTCGATCCGGTACTTCTCGCTGAAGGCGACCGCCGCAATGTTATTGATGAGTTTCGCTATCTGACGGTAGAAGCTATCGTCGAGGAATTGAACACGCGTCGTTCCCCGTTGCATGTTGCTATCCAGAACTTCCAGCATGACTTCAATATTGGCTCAATCGTGCGTACAGCGAATGCTTTCAATGTCAGTGCAGTGCATATCGTGGGTAAGCGTCGTTGGAACCGTCGCGGTGCGATGGTAACTGATCGCTACATTGAGGTCATTCATCACGACGATGAGGAAGACCTTTTCGCATGGTTGGCAGCTCATGGGTTGACCCCCATCGGTATCGACAATCTCCCTGGATCAGTGCCGTTAGAAACGACGATCTTGCCAGAGCAGGCTTGTCTGATTTTTGGCTCAGAGGGACCTGGGCTTACCGAAGGTATGGTTGCTGGCGTAAGCAAGCTATGCCACATCACCATGCACGGCTCAACTCGCTCATTTAACGCCGGTGCAGCAGCGGCTATTGCGATGTACCACTGGGGGTTGCAACACACCCCTAAGATGGGTCTATGAGCGAGCAACTAGTTATCGGGTTCACGCCGCTGCCATCAGCTCGCCGTGTTGCCACCTGGCGTGGCGTGATGCGCACCAGAATCCTGTTTGCCGCCATCTCGACGGTCCTGGCGCTAGTGCTGTTCTTCTGGCAGCCCGAGCGTTTCTCGGATTCTTCCTGGGGTCTGGCGATCTTGCTGTTGCTAATCGGGTTATCGTGGGTTTTGGTGCTTTTTACGGTAGCGAAATTCATCGTGGCTCGACGGGAACTTGCTCGCCTTGGTGAAGGCATGGCTCTTGCACTCGACGCCACCGGGATAAATATCGGGGAGTCATTGGGCGGAGGCAAATATGCGTGGACGTCTGTCACATCGATGGTGGTGCGCCGTTCTGGTGTGCTACTGCGACCAAAACTCATGATCTGCGCAGCACCGGACCGCCAGATTCGGGTTCCACTATCAGCAATTGATGTGTTACCCGCAGACATTGATAATGCGGTTCGGGCTTATTCGCGCGGCCAAGTGCAGGTTGAGATCAAAGACTTTGCGTAATGTAGTTCTTGTCTAGGGACACAGCATGCGCGTTTACAGGTTCGCCGGTAGAGTTACTCATGTCGCAACAATTCCTGTGCAAAGGACGCAAAATGCCTATCGCTTCTCCCGAGGTCTATGCCGAGATGCTCGACCGGGCCAAGCAGAACTCGTTCGCTTACCCGGCCATCAACGTCACAAGCTCCCAGACCGTTATCGCTGCTATTCAAGGCTTCGCTGAGGCCGGTTCTGACGGCATCATTCAGGTTTCGACCGGCGGCGCCGAGTACGCCTCCGGCTCAACGATCAAGAACATGGTCGATGGTGCAGTAGCTCTTGCTGAGTATGCCACCGTCGTCGCAAAGAATTACCCCGTAAACATCGCTCTCCATACGGATCACTGCCAGAAAGAGAAGCTCGATCTCTATGTGAATCCGCTGGTGGCTATCTCGCAGGAGCGCGTTGATCGCGGGCAGAACCCACTGTTCCAGTCCCACATGTGGGACGGTTCGGCTGTTCCGCTTGAGGAGAACCTGCGGATTGCCGAGGAGCTGCTTTCGCGCACGTCAAAGGCCAAGATCGTTCTTGAGATCGAGGTCGGCGCTGTTGGTGGCGAAGAGGACGGCGTTGTTGGCGAGATCAACGACAAGCTCTACACCACGATCGAGGACGGTCTGCGCACGCTTGAGGTGCTCGGCACGGGTGAGCAGGGTCGCTACATGACAGCTCTCACTTTTGGCAACGTGCATGGGGTTTACAAGCCAGGCAATGTGAAGCTACGCCCGGAAATCCTCAAGGAGATCCAGGATGCTTGTGGGGCCAAGTACGGCAAGGACAAGCCTTTCGACTTGGTATTCCACGGCGGTTCTGGATCTACGGCGCAAGAAATTGCTGACGCAGTTTCCTTCGGCGTAATCAAGATGAACGTCGATACCGATACGCAGTACGCATTCTCGCGGCCTGCGGTTGATTGGATGTTCAAGAACTACGACGGTCTACTCAAGATCGACGGCGAAGTTGGCAACAAGAAGCTCTACGATCCCCGCGCTTGGGGTAAGGCTGCTGAGGCTGGTATGGCCGCTCGTATCGTTGAGGCTTGCCAGAACCTAGGTTCGGCTGGAACGCATCAGGCATAGTCTTCTGGTCGAATAGTTTTCATCAGGTGCCCCGCAGCGTCATGCTGTGGGGCACCGGAGGTTTATTAGCAAAATATGTGCTCCTTGCGCACGCTAGATTATGGAACATGGATGATCTGCGTGAAGAAAAAGCTGCCGATGGCATCTGGCTGCTTCCTGGACACAGAGGCAGAAGCTCGGTTATTTCTGGAGAAGAGTACGACCTTGAGCGGTCAAAAGGGATCGCAAGAATCTGTACGGGTTCGGCAGTTCTGATTGGGCTGGTAGTAGTAGCTCTATTTTTCTCTGATCTCTATAGCGGCATGAAAGTTGGTACCGGCCTGCTGGTATTTCTTATATTGGCTAGCATTCCGGCACTATTTCAAATCCCGATGGGGATATCGGCCGTGCGGCAGCATCCGCCTAAAGCAGAGATTCGCAACGATGGTCCGGCTTGTACCGCTGGAGTTGCGATGTATGTGACTACTGAAATGGCTACTGTATATCGAGGTGTACAACCTTCCCAAACGCTGTTAAGAACGGCGAAGGGATTTCCATTTCTAGCACATGGTAAAGAAGGCGTAGAAGATTTTGAAGGAGAGTTGATTCCTTTAGAAGATATGGTCTTTCTACATTGTGGGAATGGATCAATCGACGTCACGGGGGTAGCGCCGCAAGCGCTGATGGAGCTCCTATACGGCTTGGACTGGTTTGCTCCTGGAGTAGCAACTCAACCGCCAGAGCAAGATCCTTCCATGCCATATCCTGAGCGTTCTTTGCCTTGGATTAATGCCATCATGTCCCATCCCCAAGCTCCGCCTTCGCCGTTCTGCAAGAAGTTGAATTCTGGTAGTAGTACAGATGATGATGACATCGATGATGAAGATCTACTGGAATACGAACCCCCGGCCGGGGAAAGCATGTCAATGCCAGCAAACGTATCAGTTCTTAAACAATCATCAGTATTTCTCCGCTATCGGTCCCTCTGGGATTTTGCCTTATCCCAGTAGGCTGGCTGGTGTTATTAGGTATTCATATCTTTATGCCCCCTGGCGCTGGTGCTGTAATGACATCAGTGCTCATGGGCTATCTTCTAATATATATGGGAATTTTTAGCATGCTTACGGAAGGCTGGCCCTTCTGTGATGGCGGTGAAAGAATATGGTTCGCTAAGTCAGCTATCGGGGTTGAGGCTGATTCAAAGACCTATGTTTTTTCTACGAAGCT
>CAMQXE010000004.1 GCA_947038745.1 uncultured Propionibacteriaceae bacterium
AATCCACTCGGCCAACGTCAATACCGTTATCAAATACGCTGGCAAAACCCGGCAACGGAGCAGTAACACAGGCAAACGGCGCTACTTCGATACCGGGTGCTAGGGGGTCGGTACTAATTGTGATGGGGAGTGAACTAATCTGCTCCCCTACTCGTGTTTGCCCGAGCTCTGGCCCAGAAAAAACGCTCTGCCCTTCGCGGGCGTCACGTTCAGACATCATGTCGAACATGGGCCATAGAAGATCTACTACTGCCCCAGGAGACAGGATCGTCTCATACTCTCCGGGTTCCAAAGTAATCCGGTTTTCACCCCAGCCCAAGCGTCGCACCAGCTCGGCGTAATGAGCCGTAATATCGACGTCGGTAAAATCACGGGTTTCTTGACCAACCCAAGCCGAGTTCACGAAGTCAAGCGATTTTGCCGTGAACTCACAACGTCCCATGGGCTGAACATAGCGTTGCCGTGTGCCAGCAGAGGTCGCCAGCCATTGAGTTTGGCGGTGCAGCTCAGCGAAGCCGAAAAGCACCCGCTCATGGTCACGAGCATCAGCAAAGGCTTTACCTAAATCCTCGGTAAGCCGAGTGAAGGCTGACAGCTCAACCGGATCAGCCGGATCAGCAAAATTAGTAACGACGCCACCCGCCTGCAGCGGCGCGGCATCACGTGATGTTGGAGCTTGAGCTAACGACTGCTGCGCTTCGTGCAGTAAATCCGTTAGATCATCACTATCTGTGAGCGAACCTGACGCGCTAGCTGCACGATCGGTGTCATAGACGATGACCGTCGCGGTACGCTCCATCATGACGCCATTTGTTGTCAAGGCATTCAAGGCCCAGCGCACATTGAGTTGATGCGTCTCATTCACGATCACCGAGCACCCGGGGGCTGAAGCCTGTGCCAGAGTTTGTTCTATCCACTGAGCAACTGCAATCATCGTTAGCCCTCCACCGTCGAAATGACATTGACCTTACGGAAGCGCGCAGTTGGCGCCCCATGGGATACCGGCGCTTCCTGGCCTGGTTGCCCCTTGCCACAGTTGAAGCACCCTTCAAGCACATAGGTCGATGGATTGCCCACACCGTCCATAGATCCCCAGAAATCTGTCGTCGTGGCTTGATAGGCGATGTCTTTGACTTGCCCAGCCAACTGCCCGTTCTTGATCCGAACGAATCGCTGTGCGGTGAATTGGAAGTTATAGCGCTGCATATCAATCGACCATGAGTTATCACCCACGACGTAGATACCATCCTCAACATCAGCGATCAGGCCTGCGACATCTGGGCCATGAGGATCTGGCTGGAGTGAGACATTTGGCATCCGCTGGAGCGGAATATGTCCGGCTTGATCCGCATAGGCGCACCCATTTGAGCGCCCTAAGCCCTTTTCTTGAGCCATCTGCCGGTTGAGCTGGAAGCCGACAAGAACACCATCTTTGACCAGATCAAAACTCTGAGCCGCAACGCCCTCATCATCAAAACCACAGCTTGCCAAACCATGAGGAGTGACTCGATCACCAGTGACATGCATCTTTTCTGAGCCATACTGCAATGAACCAAGCTGATCGAAAGTTGCAAAAGAACTGCCAGCGTAGGCTGCCTCATAGCCCAAAGCTCGATCAAGCTCAGTACCGTGCGCTACTGATTCGTGCAATGTCAGCCATAAGTTTGAAGGATCGATCACGAGGTCGTAACGACCTGGTTCCAGTGTTGGAGCCTTAACTTTCTCTAGTAGCTGCTCGGGAAGTTGGGCGAGCTCTGCCTCAAAATCCCAGCTCCCATCGCTGAGATATTCCCACCCTCGTCCAACGGCTGGCGCGACGGTACGTAATCCGTGGAAGGCACCGTCGCCGACGTTAGTTACGCTAAACGACGGCGATAGCCGCACGAACTGCTGCGTCGTTGAGGTGCCAGCTAGATCAGCGTAAAACTTATTTTCTTGGGTATAGCCGATACCGGCACGCACATGATCTACACCTGTAGCGGACAGTAGCTGCGCCGAGCGATCCGCAAACCAGGAAATACGCTCAGCTTCCTCAACATCGAAGGGATTTATTTCGTAGTCGCTCACCCAAACCTGGCCCGTATAGACCGGCTCCGGAGCTAGCTCAACCGGCTGAAGCTGCAAAGGCTTAGCGATTTTAGCCAAGGCTACGGCCTGATCTGCCAAGGCAGCTGCTTGAGCCACAGATAACGCTGCGCCTGAGGCAAACCCCCAGGAACCTTCATGGATCACCCGGACCGAGAGCCCAATGGTGTCAGAGTCGCGTACTGATTCAACCGCTGCATCACGCAGCATGCGGTACCCGCTGCGCTTACGTCCAACTCTGAAATCGGCATGGGAACAACCCAACTGCTGTGCTCGACTCAGTGCCGCATCAGCTAAAACTGATAGCGGTAGCGCAGCAAAACTGGGATCAAGGCGATCTGTCATACCCCCAAGCCTAGAGGTAGTGAAGATACGCCACAGGTGGCCTGCCCCTTAAGAGACAGACCACCTGCGGCGAATCTATTAACAGCAGCGTGCTTTCGGGTTGCGATCTTGCTCTGCCCAGGTGTCCTTCCAGAACTCTGCCTCAGTCGGCACTGGCTCATCTGGATGATGCAGATTGTGATGTTTGACGTAGCGCTCGTAGGAATCTAGGTCAAAAACCCCACGGATTCCCTTGAATACTCGCCGTGCTTGCCTGCACACGCTGGCAAAGGTCATGATCCCGTGCCCTGCCCAGCTAGTGAGGATTGGGGTTCTAGACCTGCTGTCGGATCAAGACCAGCCGCCTTCCATGCTCCCAGAACCTTCTTTTCTGTAGCGGTAGGAACGAAGCTTGCCGGGGCAAAGATCTTCGACGGAACTGGTGTGGTTTCTGCCGTCGGAACTCCACCCTGACGAATCGCCTTGATGCAGATCCGGATAGCGATGATTAGCACGATCAATACGATGCTGGCATAGAGAATCGACAGCACACCTTGAACGGCCGTGTTACGGATAACTGCCTTGACTGCTTCTGGGGTCTTTGCAGCCTGATATGGCTTGCCAGCCGCCAACGCCGCCTGGGCCTTGCTATGCATTGCCCAGTAACCGATCCGATCATTCGATGAGAAGATCTTCTCGAAGGAAGCCCACTGCGTAGTCAAAAGTACCCAGAACAGTGGAAGCCCTGGAATCCAGGCCCACTTGAATAGGCCCTTCTTCATCACGATCGTAAAGACCACGGTCAAAGCAATAGCTGCCAGCAGCTGGTTAGCGATACCAAACAACGGGTACAGCATGTTGATGCCACCAAGCGGATCCGTCACACCCATGTAGACGATTGAGCCCCAACCCACCACGGTAAGAATCGTGCAGATCCAGGCGCCCGGACGCCACGAGGGATCCTCAAACCGCTTGAGGCCCTTAATGTTGGCGAACATGTCCGACAGCATGAAGCGACAGACGCGGGTGCCTGCATCGATCGTGGTGAGGATAAACAGTGCCTCAAACATGACTGCGAAGTGATACCAGAATGCCTTCATTGCAGCTAGGCCTGGAATCTGGGACAAGATCTCAGACATACCTACGGCAAGTGTTGGCGCACCTCCGGTACGACTTACGACTGATTTCTCACCCATGGATTGGGCGATCTCAGTGAAGTACTGCGGTTGAATATCGGGAATGGTATTACCGCTGCCGGTGACCAGGTTAAGTCCATTGACGTATTTAGCAGCCGTCTCAGGATTACCCCCGGTAAGACCAGCCGGAGCATTCATCGCGAAGTACAGGTGTGGGTCGAGAATACAAGCAGCGATAAGTGCTGAAATCGCAACGAATGATTCCATCAACATGCCGCCATAGCCAATGATGCGTGCTTGCTTTTCCTTCTCAATCATCTTCGGCGTAGTGCCTGATGCAATGAGTGAGTGGAAACCTGAGATAGCGCCACAGGCGATGGTGATGAATAAGAACGGGAATAAGTTACCTGCGAAAGCAGGGCCGGTACCGGTCTTGGCAAAAGTCGTGATTGCTGGCATCTTCATCACTGGAAGCACCACGAGGATACCCATTGAGAGCAAGATGATAGTGCCGACCTTCATAAATGTTGAGAGGTAGTCACGCGGAGCAAGCAACAGCCAAACTGGCAAAATTGCTGCGACAAAGCCATAGACCGCGATCCAGATCGCCAACGATTCCTTGCTCAGCGTGAAGATGTTCGCAAGCGTTGGATTCTGAGCTACCCAGTTACCGCCGATAATCGACATCAGCAACAGAACCAGACCGATAATCGAGGTTTCCCCAACTTTTCCAGGCCGGATATAGCGCATATAAATACCCATGAAGAGCGCGATCGGGATCGTCATCGCAATGGAGAACACACCCCACGGGGATTCAGCCAAAGCGCCGATGATGACGATGGCAAGTACTGCGATCAAGATGATCATGATGCTAACGATGCCAATAATGGCGATCCAGCCGCCGAAGGTTCCCAATTCTTCTTTTGCCATCTGTCCGAGCGAATGCCCATCACGGCGGATAGACATATGCAAGACCATGTAGTCCTGAACAGCACCTGCCAAGATCACGCCCAGAATGATCCAGATCGTGCCCGGCAAATAGCCCATCTGTGATGCCAGAATTGGGCCGACTAGCGGACCAGCGCCAGCGATAGCAGCGAAGTGATGGCCGAACAACACCGCGCGGTGCGTTGGCATAAAGTCTTTCCCGTTATCGAACTTTTCCGCGGGGGTGGCGCGAGTATCGTCAGGCTGAAGAATCTTTACCTCGATTAAGCCTGCGTAAAAACGCAAAGCTACAAGGTAGCTACATACCGCCGCGAGAACGAACCAGCCTGCGCTGACATGCTCACCGCGCGATACTGCAATCATGACCCAGCCGATCGCGGCGCCCAGCGCGAGCAGAGCGAAGATGATCTTCGTCTTCATGCTCATCGTGGGCGGCTCGACCACGGCGGTTGGCGGGAGCGAATCAAAGGTCTTGATCTCGCGTCCCTCGGTAGTCGTGGATGACACGACGCCTCCTTCGGATAGATTCAGATAGAAAGGACGATTTACTCGCCAGAACTCGCGGGTAGGTTAACCTAATCGCACCAAAGAATGCCGCAAATATCTCTGTTTTTGAATAATTGCTGCCGAAATGTTAATTTCATCACACAATACGTACTGTAATCGGTGTAGCTAGTCGCCATCGACATCAACCACACCACGGCGTAGCTGCCGTACTGCCGCCCGAGCAGCGTCACGAACCGGGCCTGGGCCTGCGGCATCACCGATCTGTCCGCAGAAATCAATAACTTGGCGGACCCAGCGAACAAAATCACCAGCAACGAGCCCCGACTGGAATAACACGTCAGCAAGATCATCGCCTGCAGCCCAGGCATAGACCGCTTCCGCGAAACCAATATCTAGCTCTCGCCCACGTTCTAGACGATGATCTCGTTCGAGCAACCCCACATCACGACGAACTGCGCGTAGTGCCGATTGGGCCTTCTCGCTGGCTCGATCCGGCATCCGATGCACCCTGCCATCAACCCTGGACTCATAGACCAAGGTGGATAGCACCGCAGCCAGCTGCGGGCCGGTTAAATCGTTAAAAACGCCCAAGCGAAGTGCCTGCGCAGCCACTAAATCCAACTCGTTATAGATTCGAGCCAGCATTTTGCCTTCATCAGTGACCTGGCGACCATCCTCATCGAGGTAGCCCAAGGCTTCCAGCACTAGACAGATCTTGTCGAACTTGCGCGCAATCGTTTGAGTCCGGGAATCGGTTTGCGAGCGCAGCGTTGTCACTTCTCGTTCCAACCGCAAGGCTTGCTCCGCAGCACGAGCGTGAAGTTCCCGATCCGGGCATGAATGACACGGATGCGCCCGAAGTTCTACCCTGGCGCTAAGTAACCGAGCCTCTGTATCGTCATCTACCGGAGCATCTTTCCACCGGTTAGGTTCTACCAATTGTGGCAACCGTGCCTGCAATGCTGCGGCAACTGCACGCCTGGAGGAAGCATCACGGACATCAAAATATTTAGGGACCCGAATTTTTCCACCAAGAACCGGCGGCGTCGGAAAATCAACAAGCCCGGCTTTTACTACCTGACGAGTCTGTGTCATGACTGATAAGTGCAGCTCCCCACGTTGTCCGCGAGGATTCGCAACAACAGCAGCCCAGCCGCGCTTCTTTCCCGAGGGAATATAGATCAGATCTCCGGGAGCTAAATCTTGAAGGATCGTGTAAGTCTCCGCGCGACGATCAGCTTTGCGCTCATGAGCAATCTGAGATTCAATTGCTGAAATCTCGCCTCGAAGCCGTGCGTAGTGCTCAAAATCTCCTTGGTCACAGTGGACCTGTGCCCAGGACGTCGCAACTTCTTGTTCCAGGTGCTGCAGTCTGCGAGATACTCCGACTACTGAGCGATCAGATTGGAATTGTGCAAAGCTCTGTTCAAGTAGCCCACGAGCGCGGTCCCGTCCCACGGCTCCCACCAGATTAACTGCCATGTTGTAGGTAGGCGAGAAGCTGGAGCGTAGCGGGTAGGTACGTTTGCTAGCCAGGCCAGCGACGGCACGTGGCTCTACTCCTGGCTGCCATACGACGATGGCATGCCCATCAACGTCGATCCCTCGTCGCCCTGCCCGACCCGTGAGCTGGGTGTATTCACCTGGCGTAATATCTGCGTGAGTTTCACCGTTGTACTTTGTGAGTTTCTCGATTACTACCGACTTTGCTGGCATGTTAATACCAAGTGCCAAAGTATCGGTAGCAAAAACAATCTTGGCTAGTCCTCGGACAAAAGCAGCTTCCACACACTCCTTGAAGGCAGGAAGCAAACCAGCATGGTGGGCCGCAATACCGCGACGCAGCCCTTCAGCAAACCAGTCAAAATCGAGAGCTCGTAGATCCTCATCGCTAAGCCGAGCAGTGTATTGCCCAAGCAACACATCGATCTCGCGCTTTTCATAGTCTGTTGTGAGATCGGTATAGCACCCCAGCAGTTGCCGTACTGCCCCATCACAACCGGTGCGGGAAAAAACAAAGCAAATCGCGGGCAACAGTTTTGCTTTACCTAATGCCTCAACCATGTCACGACGCGACGTAGTGAATGCGCTACGCCCAGCAAAGCGCGCGTTAGCCTGACCGCCATAACGCGAGTGTGATCCTTGCTTTCCTCGCCCAGAACGCCCCCTCGGATTACGGGCATCATCACGAACTAGACGCGATTCATCTTTAGCCAGCCGTACCAGGCTAGGGTTCACTTCCGAGTGATTCGCAGGCTTTTCCCCGGGAGCTAATGTCTGAGCGGTTGGAGCAACTCCTGCAAAAAGATCGTAGAGCTTTTTTCGGACAAGCATCTGCTGGAATAGCGGAACCGGGCGTCGTTCCGAAACAACGATTTTTACGTTGCCGCGCACAGTATCTAGCCATTCACCAAACTCTTCGGCATTAGAGACTGTTGCTGATAAGGCAATGAGCTGTACTGATGCAGCTAGCCCGATGATCACTTCTTCCCACACCGCGCCCCGGAATCGGTCAGCAAGGTAGTGCACCTCATCCATCACGACATAGCCCAACCGATCCAAGGTCGTTGAATTGGCATAGATCATGTTGCGTAGAACTTCGGTAGTCATCACGACGATATCGGCATCAGAATTGATTGATGCATCGCCGGTGAGCAATCCGACCTTATCTGCACCATAGCGTTCCACTAAGTCATGAAACTTTTGGTTCGATAGAGCTTTAATCGGAGTCGTATAAAAACATTTCACGCCGCGAGCTATGGCACAGGCAACCGCAAACTCTCCAACGATAGTTTTACCGGCCCCAGTTGGAGCGGCAACAAGAACGCCACAGCCATCTTCAACCTGCTGGCAACCTTCAATCTGAAAATCGTCGAGAGAGAAGGAATAGCTTGTTGCGAAAGCCGTCAATAACGGCCCCCAGCTTGCTGCGATCATTCCGGTATCCCTACTGGTGCGAAAACGGTTAAACAGGATGCGATAGCTTCTGCACGCAACGGAGCAGTTCCACACATTTCGCCGTCTGCCATCGGCACCAGACGCTCTCCACTGATCTCGACAGTCTTTGCTTTTAGCATTTCGATAGCAGGATCATGGATGAACCTGCCCGAATATATCTGTGGCAGCAACCGTAACAGTGAGGCCCGCGAAACTGGGTGCGCAATCGTAATATCGAGCAACCCGTCATCAATACTGTAATTAGGTAGCACTTTCATGCCTCCACCAAAATATCCAGTATTACCTACGCACATGAACATGGCATCAAGTTTGCGCGGACGCCCATCAATACGTAGCTGATAGGAGATGGGTTCAAAAGCAGAAATCGTGGATAACGTCGATGCGGCATAGCGCAAACTTCCATGCGGCCAGGTCATCTTATTTGCCCGAGCATTGACGTGGGCATCAAATCCACTGGACAAGATTGCACCGACGTAGCGTTGCAGCCCATCGTCAAGATTAGTTACTCGCATGAGATCAATCCTGCGAGTATGACCAGCAAGAACCACCTCAGCAGCTTTGAGTGGTTGTGGTGCAATACCAATCCCCCGCGCGAAATCATTTCCAGTTCCAGCAGGAATAATCCCCAACGGTACCGCTGTTGTCACACAGGCATTAATACCGAGATGCGCCATCCCATCGCCACCTTGAACGAGCAGGCCATCAAGGCAGGTGCCGTCATCATGGTAGCGAGCAGTGTCCACAACGTCCTGGCATGCTTGCCGGGCAGCTTCATAGGTCGAAGTTTCAATAACCCGCAGATCCACTTGGTGCGTTCCACGCGTCAGTGTTTTACATACTGCGGGCAACGTCGAACGTGCACGTCCATGTCTTGCTGAAGGATTCACTACGAGCGTTAGCGCTCGTCCAGGAAATTTTCCAATGCTCATTCAGCTACCTGGATGCTGTGGGATTTCTGCTTTGCCGTCCGAGAATCATGGCGACGGGCAATGAACTCAGCTATGAGATAAAGCACGCACAGCGGAACCCCCATGACCAGCATCGTGAATGGATCTGTCGATGGAGTGATCGCTGCGGTCAAGCCAAAGCATAGGAATAAAGCGTAAGGACGAACTTTTCTAAGCTGTTCTGCAGAAACTACGCCTGCACTATTGAGCGCAATCAGGAGAATCGGGATGAGGAATGACATCCCAAATAAGCCCATCGTTTTAAGCGTGAGATCGAAGAAGTAGTTGAGATCTACCAAGTTAGTGATGTTCTCCCCTGCTGGAGTGAACATCAGCATGGCTTCAATTCCTTGAGGCAGCACAAACCATCCACAAAAGACACCAAAGAGAAATAGCGGTACTGCTACTCCCAGGTAGCGGTAGGCGTATTTCTTCTCTTTCTCTACCAAAGCCGGAACGATGAACGCCCAGATCTGATAAATCCACAGCGGGCTAGTCAGCAGTAAGCCTGCGGTAAAACAGGTTTTAAGCCATAGCGTGAACGGTGCGACAAAGCCAGAATTAACTGCAGTTGTGTGAATATCTGGGTTGCGTGCTTGGAGCATGACGATAGCGCGCTCATAGGGATACATCAGCACCCTAAATAGCCACCGCCACACAAACATAGCTGCAATTGCCGCTAACAAAATTGCTGTGACAGAAACTAGAACTCGATAGCGCAGTTCCCGCAGATGGTCTGTCAGCGACATCATGCCATCATCGGGCATGACTGGTGGCCGTAGCCACGCAAAACGTCGCTTCGTTGACGACAAACTCGTGCCTAGCTGCTAGTTCTCGGTAATCACAGGCTGCACCTGAAGCTGCTGCTCAGGAACCTGCTGATACTGAACTGGCTGCACCTGCTGCTGTACTGGCACTTGCTGGTACTGAACCGGAGCCTGCTGCTGTGCTGGCATCTGCTGCACAGGGGCCTGCTGCGCTTGTAACTGGGCCTGATCATCTTGCTGGCGCAGACCTTGAGTTTCTTCCTTGAACTCACGAATCGCGGTTCCGGCATTCTTACCCAAACCAGCCAGTCGTGATCCACCAAAGACCAAAACAAACAAGACCAGCACGAGCACCAGGCCAATTTCTGGTGGGAGGCCGAGCAGCATCAGCGACATGGGTAAGCCTTTCAGAGAAAACGAATGTCAGGGTCTATCTTATGCCGGTTTTCCTTAAGACAACGACGCGTATCGTGCAAGAGCTGCTTCTGCCTGCTGTTGAGCTGGTGTTGCCACAAGTGTGCTAGCAGCCAGGGATAGTGTTAGGACAAATATTTTACCGTTGACCCTTGACACATAATCTCACCGCATTTCATACTCATTACACCATAGAACAACCTATGGCGGCTCAAGGAGTTTGAGAATGAAGCACCTACTGAAGAAAACTGCGATTGCAGCCTCTATTACGGCTATTGCAGCAATATCATCATTTGTTTCTGCGCCGAACGCCTCCGCCGATGCTTTCTGCGGCGGTGCATCCTGTTCCTTCGAACATGCCAATTACCAAGGCGCTGCCTTCGCCCCGCCATGGGACCAAGGCAACTACTACCCTAACCTCAATAATATGGGCTGGGGCGACCGCATCTCTTCCATCAGAAACTGGAGTGGCTACCTTGGAACCTATGCCTGCGTCGATGCCTGGAGCAAAGGGAAGTGTCTAGACATCACACCAAAGAATCCAGAGTATCCTACCTTACCCGGGGGGTTCCAGGACAGTATTTCCTCTATCCACATCTATAATCCGTACGACTAAATAGGTTCAACTAGTTTCTGTTTGGGCGGAACCCCGCCCAAACAGAAACACCGAGAGGAGGAACCCATGCGAAAGCCCTTTATCAGCATCGCTATCGTGTTCATGAGCCTGGTATCGGCTTGTCAGACTCAAGCCACTAAGCCCAGTACCTCCGTTTCAGTGGTAGCGCCGTCATCTTACGTTGATTATGACAAAGCCTTCTACAAAACACCTGTCACCGCATATATCAACACTCCAGAAGAAGCAGCCCGTATCGAAGCTGCCGGCGTCCTCATATGGAGCGCGTGCCTGCTCAAAACTGACCGCGCCCCGGAAAGTAGCATTGACGTTGCACGCCACAACCTGACCATCATGGTTTACCCCGACCAAAACCGATTTGGCTTCTTCAATCCTCAGGCCGTAGCCGCTGGAGCATTTAAGTTCCGCCGCCCTCGCTTGGATCAGAATGTGCCTACGCCACAAGACGACCTCGCCAGATGCCGGAATGATTCCGGCGTTAAAGACCTAGAGCCTGTGAGTATTCACATTATTTCATCCATGGACACTCTCCCATTCGACATCTACTTCCGCGCCATAGATAAGACCAGAGCAGACCCCCGTTTCAAAGAAGCCCAAGAACAACGTAACGCCTGCACCCGCGCAAAAGGCTACCCAACCTTTGAAACTGGACAAAGTTTCGACCCTGGACAACTCAAGGACCAGGCCCAACATGACAAAGCCGCCATCGCAGAAGCTCAATGTTCAGACCAAAGCGGATTCATCAACACAGCAGTCACTATCCAAGCCCAATATGAAAATGAACTTATCGCCGGACATGAAGCAGAACTTATCGCGACACGCAACGATGCCCTAGCCCGCCTTGCCACAGCAGAAAAAATTCTCGCCCAATATGGATTGGCCTAAACCTATGACCCGAAAGCTTGTTGCCATCGCGATGATATTTCTTATCCTCGGGACAGGAGTTGGCGCAGTCGCTATGTCCATGCTTCACCCAGAGCCGTCAACAGTAGCTATCGATAATGCGCAGAAGCAGATTCGAGTAACTGCCAAGGTCGAGGAGAGAGCAGTACGTACCCCTACCCAGTTACAAGGAAAATTCAGCGCACGCGAAACAGCAGGTATCCTCCCCATCGGCACCGGAAAGATGATGGTGACAAAGGTTAAGCTACAGCCGGGCGATACCGTCGCTTCCGGAACGCTACTTGCAGAAATCAATAGCCGACCGGTATTTGGCTTTTCTCGCGATATTCCTCTATTTCGAGACCTCGCCCCAGGAACCACCGGCACTGATGTAGAAGCATTCCAGCAATATCTCAGCAGGCTTGGATATTATCGCGTAAACCCCTCAGGAAAATTCGATGCTATGACATCGACTGCCCTCGAAGCTATGTACCGGGACTACGGATATACAACAACTACACCAGCAGGATTCCCACTAAGCGATGCCGCATTCGTTCCCAACGGAGAATATCCTGTTGTAGCTGTGGCTGGAATCGGTGACGAACTGGGGAAAGATAAGCCTCTCCTTGTCCTCGAAGTTTCAGGTACAAGCATCTCCTCACACATCGATATGTTGCAGGCTTCCTACATCACAATAGGGAGTCATATGACAGCATCTGCTAACGGAAAATCAGGAGACGCCGTCGTCATCAGCAAAAGCGACTACAAGCCCAATGGCGACAACAAACCTGCTGGATATGACATCATGCTCTCAGCCCCCACAGAGCTAAATGGCATGGACCCCTCCAATACTGTCACCTTGGTCGAAATCGCAACCCCGCAGAAGGGTCTCGCTGTCCCTCTGGGCGCCGTCCGCACTGATGGCACCCGCCACTACATCAGCGTGGTGGACGCAACACAAGACCGCCAAGTCGACGTCGCTATCACTAGTACTGTGCAAGGGTGGGCTATCATCACCTCTGCTTCTCCACTTTCCGCTGGCACCGAAGTAGTGGTAGCAGGCTGATGGATGCCGCTATTGCTTTACATGCACTTCGTCGAGAAGTTACTGGTGGAGTGATAGCCCTAGCAGATGCCACCGGAGAAATCCCTGCTGGGGAATTTGCCGCGATTGTCGGCCCTTCCGGCTCAGGAAAGACCACACTGCTCAGCATTCTAGGGTTACTCGATCGCCCCACATCTGGAAGCTACCTTCTTCACGGCACCGATGTCTCCACATTGGACGAACGTCAACGTGATTCCATACGTGGCCAACAGTTAGGGTTCATTTTCCAGAATTCCTATCTCGTTGCTGCCGACTCTGTTCTTACGAACGTCGTACTTGGCCTACGTGTGAGAGGCATACCTCGCGACATACAACGTAAGGTTGCCACACACGCTCTTGAACGTGTTGGCTTAGCCGACGCGATGATGAAAAAAGCGGGCACATTATCGGGGGGAGAAAAACAACGAGTCGCAGTGGCACGTGCGCTTGCAACGCAGCCAAAACTTATCCTGGCCGATGAGCCGACCGGCGCTTTGGACAGCGAATCAACGCACAACCTTCTGTCGCTACTCCATGAAGTGCATGACGATGGCACCACTGTTGTCGTCGTCACTCATGATCCACTCGTTGCCGAATCTGCCTCACGTATTTTTACCCTGCGCGATGGTGTGCTCTACGCCGAAGAGGAGACAGCCAATGTACTCCGTTGAAAGAACTCGCGTTGGGGCAGTCTTACAAGAAATTACCGATGCCCTCAGCGCTCCACTCAACCGGCTAGGCCGCACTCTCCTGGTATTCCTTGCATATGCACTTGGAGCTGCAGCGCTCAGTGCTTCAGCAATCATTACGCAGTCCACAACTGGGAGTATTGTCGAAAAGCTGACGGCGGCAGGTTCCAGCGAAGTCACAGTCACTGACACCCGCACGTCCGGCTCGCAACCGTGGACAAAAGATGATCCCCAAGCAGCACAGAGTTGGCACCAAGTAGAACTGCAAGCCGCACAATTACGACACACCGAAGGGGTACATAGCGCCAACCAGCTCCGTACCTTTACTACAGAAGGAAATCACCTCCAGCGTCTCTCTCCCTTCATTGACCCTGCACACCTATCTCGCGTGCGAATGGTCAGCGTGATGACACCGACTGACGAAATCATCCGTCTGGGACTTCACCCTGAACGCGGGCAGATCGATCTGCTCTCTTCACCTGATATCTCTGTTATTGCGCTAGGCTCAGATGTCGCAAAGCAGCTTGGAGTTACTGACGTTGGTGCTGGTATCGAGGTCTGGCTCAACGACCGACCTGTATCAGTAGTAGCGATTTTCCATGCCACTGGTGATGTTTATGATGGCTGGTCCTACCTATCCCCAGGATGTTTACCTGTGGTACGAGATCAACTGCAACAAAGTATCGTTCTTACCACAGAGCCTGGCTACGCCGAGCCTGTTGCACAGGTGGTGCCACTGATTTTAGAACCGGGAAATCCGGGTACCATCAATGTCTCAGTGGTCGCTCCAAAAAGGTATCAATTCAGATCTGGGCTCGCTTATGTCTGTTATCGGTATCGTAGTTCTCGTGCTATCAGCTCTGACAGCGAGCACAACGATGTTCTTGGCCGTGAATCACCGCTACCCAGAGATTGCTCTCCGCCGTGCTATGGGCGGTAGCAGAGCTTCGATCGCGCGGCTCTTCCTCTACGAAGGAATTGCCATCGGGTTAGCTGGCGGAATTGTCGGAACTGGAGCAGGCACGATCATCGGCTGGTATTCAGCTACAACCAACCACTGGCCCCTCAATATCGGCTGGACAACAGTGCTATTGGGCTGGGGCATAGGGCTTCTCACAGGAATAGTTGCTTCCATCGTTCCTGCGATCCATGCAGCACGACAGGACCCTGCAGGCATTCTGCGTGCTGCATAAGCACGAACTAGCTTATGGGCACGCCGAAATCGACGCATATCGCGCAAGAGCTGCTTCTGCCTGCTGTTGAGCTGGCAATGCTGCCTGCCTTGGCTCAAGAGCGACTACTGCTGGGCCAAGTCGAAGCAATAATGCTGCTAACCAATCTGGCGAAGTTACCCCCAGCCGAACCGTATCTGGGGTTGTTTCGAGGACAGGGAAGTATTCGCCAATCCAGCGGGCTGCCGGCGTAATCGTCAGCGTCACTTCTGCTGTTGTCGTTAATGTTTGCGCCCAAGATAATGGCTCAATTGCTGGAATCTCCCGTTCGCTATTGCGCCGCTCCAACACAGTCGCTACCGCGATACGATCCAATCGGTAATACCGCCAATCATCACGATCCAACGAATACGCTTGGAGATAGTGATATCCATCTCTGACGAACGTCCGGGCTGGCTCGACGATCGGGGTCGTTGTACGCTGCTGTCCGTCGAAAGTGAGCTGCAACTGGCATGACTTTTCGATTGCGGCAGTTACCTGATCGCGGACCTCCTGCGAGCCTCCCGCAGCGATAACTGCTCCTGCTCTTAAGGCACGGTCGCCTAATGCTTCCTGTAACTTTTCCCGAGCACCAGCTAACCCGTGAGCTAGCTCAGATGAAGCGATATTCTCAGCAAAATCCAATGCCAAGATCAGTGCTAATGCCTCGTCTTCAGCTAGACGTAGCGGCCGAGACAGATATTCGGCATTGCTGAGATAAACCTCTCCCCCAACTCGCATTTGACCAGAATCCTCATCGCTGCTGTCCTGGCTACATTCATCTGTTGGAACGATGGAAACTTCAATCGCATCTCCGCCGCCTTGACCAGGTAAACCGCATACCCACAAGAGATTTAGGTCTTTAAGGATCTGCGCTTCAGATGTAGCAAAATCTGCGGCGGCCTCTGCTGTAGTACGTCCTGGATGCTGCTGAAAATAGGGCACGAGGGCTAGG
>CAMQXE010000005.1 GCA_947038745.1 uncultured Propionibacteriaceae bacterium
AACACCAACGGTGTCTGAAATGTCCGCGCTTCCACTTTTCGCCCAGGGGACACACCTGCTTTCAGTCTCACAGTTCACCCGTGAGTCGCTACGTTCGTTCTTCGAGCTCACTGACCTTGCCGAACCCATCGCTCAGCGTCAGTCAATCTGCACTGTGCTCGACGGTGCTGTTCTCGGCAGCTTGTTCTTTGAGCCCTCGACACGTACCCGCTTGTCTTTTGAGTCAGCATTCTTGCGTCTTGGCGGCGAGGTCACGACAACTACCGGATTCACGTTCTCCTCCATGGCAAAGGGCGAATCTATTGCAGATACATCGCGCGTAGTCTCGGGTTACTCTGATGTCTTGGTCGTTCGACACCCAGATGAAGGTTCAGTAGCTGAATTTGCCGCCGCCTCAGTCATTCCAGTGATCAATGGCGGCGACGGCGCTGGTGAGCATCCGTCGCAGGCCCTCCTTGACGTCTACACCATGCGCCGGGAGATGAGCACCCAAGGAAAGTCGATGGATGGCTGCACCATCGCCATCATGGGCGACCTCAAATACGGCCGCACGGTTCACTCGCTGATGAAACTCATGAGTCTCTACCACGACGTGACCTTCCGTATCTTTGCTCCTCCATCGCTGGAATTGCCCCAATACGTCGCCGATTACGTCACAGAGCGGGGGCATAAGGTCTTTGAGTGCCCAACAGTCAATGACGCCCTACATGGCTCAGATATCGTCTACTGCACCCGCGTCCAGCGCGAACGAATGACAGAGGAAGTCTTAGCCTCGGCCAATATCTCAGGCAACTTACTCAACCATGCGATTTTGACTGAGGCAAGCAAACACGACATCATCATCTGCCATCCGCTCCCGCGTGATGCCCGAAAAGATGCCTATGATCTTGCCGCCGACGTCGATTCCTTGCCGGGGCTTGCGATCTTCAAGCAGACCGATAATGGAGTTGCGGTCCGCATGGCGATCTTCTTGACTGCGCTGGGCGTTTCTGCCGATGCAGTTCGAGCCACTACCAAGATGCGTCCTTGGAATGCCTCCTTGGCGATGTAGGCAATGTTGCTAGCGGGGTGTTGCTTCCTTCTCGTGAGCGCACCCCGCTTACAAAATTCAACTATAGAAATGACGAACTTCTTGCCCTACTCAGCGCAAAAGATCATTAATGAACCCAGTGAGGGGTTTGCTCGATAGGGAATGTGTGCTGCTCGAATGTAGACCACCAGCATGATGCTCCATCCGGCACAGGAGCACTACAGCATTGCACCAGATCACGTAGTGCATACTTTGCGCTGATCAGATCCCCGAGCTTTTGTACCAGATCCTGTTCAGCACTCTTCTGCTTGAGATTGGTAGATTTTTCAGGGTTAAAGAGTTGTTCCTCTAATTGCCAGATGCGACAACGCATCATCGTAATGTCACGGTGTCGTGCGATTTCTTCCTCACCAAGCCCCAGCACCTTTTCCTGTGCTCGCATCCATCCGTAGGCAATGTTGATATCAATCAAGCCTGGGTCAACCGTGCGAGTATCGTGAACATCAACCTCAGGGTCAATAACTCTGGCACCTGCAGACTGGGCATACTCAATCTCATCGCGTTGAGTCTCATCGCTTTGGATCATGGTGCAGCGGAACACCACATCTATGATGGTCCCTTGTGCAGCCTGCGGGTCGAGAGCAAGACCCGAAGGGCTTGCAATGATGACCCATGGCTGGGTCGCACCCAAATGACCGATAGCCATTTCAGCAGGGCAATTCTCCCGGATACCTCCATCTAGGTAATGGGATTTGCCAAGCGGAACTGGAGCAAATACTGCCGGGATCGAACACGAAGCCAGAAGCCCCATGACGATATCTTGGGGTTCTTCATGGGGTACTGGTCGATTATCACGATCTACAATGACTCCGGTGCCGGTGATATAGCGAAGCTGTCCGGTCTCGACACAGGTCATAGCCAAGCGGGTTTCCACGCCAGAATGTGCCAGCCGCTCAGGTTTGAAGAACTCATCCGATAGCAGCGTGCGCAAGATCGCACCTGGACGATACATCGCACGCGTCAGCTCAGCACCGCGCAAAATCTTTGGCAAGTCCGAAGAGAACCGCCCTAATCCTGGCAAAGCGTTGAGAATTGACCACAGTGCTGCAGGACTCCAGCCGTGCCCTTGTCCACCTTCAGACTCTGGACTAAAACCCAATAGCGGGTGGAAATGTTGATCTGGGCCTGGCTGTTCGACATTCGAGTTCTCCTCAACTGACGTCTCCCGACGGCGCCCAGCCCACGTCGGAAACTCAAGCTGGGGGAGACGGAACCAGGTATTTCGGCGCTCTTCCTCAGCAACCTCGTCGTCGTTTACGACTGTCTGTACTGCCGGAACCAGAGCTTGTAGCTCTGGCAACAATCCTTGCAGCCGAGCAAACCAATCTCTGGGAGCGAACATGTCCTCCGATGAACTCATCGAACGCCAGGCTGCTTCAAAGGCACGAATAGCTGCTAGCTGATCGTCGTGGCCTGCATATTGACCGATAGTGGCAGCCAGCATTGATCCAGCACTCGTGCCACAGATTACTTCAGCAGCGAAATCTGTGTGCTCATAGAGATAGCGCAATGCGCCGATTTCAAAACTTGCCCTTGCCCCGCCACCTGCGATAACTAAACCTGCCCGTGGCGTCGGCTCAGAAATATCCCCGCCCCAAGGCCAAGCTATCTTGGCTAGTCCGTGCCAGCCACCTTGGCGTGCCATAGCTGCTCCTTCTCGCTAGCTCCAGTATGACTGATAAGCACAAACCTACGTCCGGCTCTGCGCTGCAAGTACCGCATCCCGAAAACGCTGCCCGGCTTGTCCTAGATTCCACTGGGCCAATAGCGTGTCTAGCCTGGTGAGATCAGCAACACCTTTGGGACGTAACTCATCCCACGCCAGGTGATGAACAATATCGTCAGCTACCTCAACAACTGGCTTGGCACGATGCAAATACTCCTGCCCAGCAAGGAGTTTGGCCCGCAATCCTGCAGCTAGTTCTGAGGCAGGGTTTTGCGCTGCACGCATCATCTGCGCAATGTCGCCATACTGCGTCAAAAGCCGGGCTGCGGTCTTCTCGCCAATCCCCACAACCCCAGGTAGCCCATCTGAAACATCACCACGCAACAGGGCGAAGTCGGCATATTGTTCTGGTTCCACGTGATATTTTTCCCGCACTGCATGGGTATCGATCACGTCATGGTGCTTGACGCCTTTACTCGTGTAGAGCACTCGGATTTGAGCTCGTTGCGAAACCAGTTGGAACAGATCGCGGTCTCCGGTGACGATATCGACAGGCATGTGGGATTGCCGCGCCAACGTAGCGATCACATCATCAGCTTCATAACCGTCAGCACCGATCACCGCAATTCCTGCCGCAGTAAGTAGTTCAAGGATCCATGGAACTTGACGGCTTAACGCATCAGGGGCGCTCTCCGTAGGTAGCTCTGCGACGCTCACGACACGCAACGGGCCACGTTGCGTTGCAGCAGACGCACTATCAGTCGCCATTGTTGGGTCAGCCAATCGATGAGTCTTGTAACTAGGCACAGCTTCAACTCGCCAACCTGGTCGCCAATCAACATCCCAACAACATCCAACATGGGAATACCCCTGATTCAGAAAGTGTGCAATAAAGTCGCACATCCCTCTCACAGCATTGGTTGGGAGCCTATTTTCGCCCACTAAACTTTCCGGAAGGGCATAAAAAGCCCTGAAATATAACGACGCGGTATCAAAGAGTACTAATGAGGTGTTGGTCACGCTAACAATCGTGGCACGATATGGCAATGGAAAGTATTGACCAACAAATTCTTGCGTTGCTGTCGAAGGATGGCCGTATGAGTTTCACCGACATAGGGCGAGAGACTGGCCTATCGACGTCAGCCGCTCAGCAACGTGTCCGCCGCCTAGAGCAGCGTGGCATCATCACTGGCTACACCGCAAAGGTCAATCACGAGGAATTGGGCAAGGCTTTGACTGCCTTCATTGCCTTAGCTCCGATAGATCCATCTGAGCCGGAGAATGTTCCTGCGAAGCTACGTGCGATACCTGAGATTGTTAGCTGCTACAGCGTTGCTGGTGATTCAAGCTACATCCTCATGGTCCGGGTGGGGGCCTCAAGCCATCTAGAAACATTATTGGGCCAGATTCGCACCAATGTGAATTGCTCAACACATACCACCTTGGTACTTTCCGTTCCCTTCGAAGGGCGACTACCTCTCGATTAGAGGTTCCCCAAAAGCTGGGGGGTGGGCTGGCGCAGGAACCAGCCCACCCCTCCTTTTATTTGATAAACATAGGGAAGGGGTGGTGTACCTAAATTACCGGTACACCACCCCTTTAGAGCTTCTTAACTAGGAGCCTAGCGCGCGTCCACTGTCGCAAGCTTTGCCAGCTCCTCAGCCGAGATGGAGCTGTGATCGCGCCACCACTGCTGACCAGCCTCAGGCAACGTGTAGATCGGATCGTAGTAGACATACTCGCGGCCAAGAGCCTGATCGTCGTCCTTCTCTATTCCGGTCCGGTAGTTCTTCTGCCAGTAGGACACACCCTTGTCAGTGTCATACTCGTGCATCATGTGCACCCAGCGCTTGCCGACGTAAGGAACGTCGCAGACGATACGCGGGGTAGCAAATCCTGGCAGGTAGCCCAACATCGCATGCTGCATATTTTGAGCTTCTGCCAACGATACGCGCCAGTGCTCCGAGTACGGAATCATGTCGCACATGTAGAAGTAGTACGGGGTGATATTGGCACCATCAAGCAGGTTGAAGCACAAGTCCAACAGATCCGTCGTCGTTGCATTGACGCCACGCATCAGCACACCCTGGTTACGGACGTCACGAATACCAGCATCAAGCAAGCCACGGACTGCCTTTGCAACCAATGGAGTTACTGACTGCCACGAGTTTGCGTGCGTATGCACTGCAATCATCGTGCCCTTCTTATTGGCCTTGGTGCACAGACGCTCGACACCAGCGAGTACATCATCGCTGTACCAGTGCTGCGGCAAAGCGATCAGGGCCTTGGTCGCGAGACGAATATCTCGAACATTGTCGAGTTCGAGAAGCTGATTGACGAACTCCTCCAAGTGCGGCCAAGGAAGGTTGGCAACGTCACCGCCAGAGACCACAACGTCGCGTACCTGCGGATTGATCTTGAGGTAATCGATCATGGCTTGGAAGCGCTCAGGACGCTTGCCGACGAGTTTGTCCTTCTCAATGAGCAACGTGTTATTGCCCACGAGATCCATACGGGTGCAGTGTCCACAGTATTGCGGGCAAGTAATGAGCAACTCCGCGAGCACCTTATCGGGGTAGCGGTGGGTCAAACCTTCACAAGCCCACATGTCCTGCTCATGTAGCGAGTCACGCTGAGCCATGGGGTGAGTCGGCCAGTCAGTGCGACGGTCCGAGAACACTGGGAACATGTAACGACGGATCGGATCGGCGTAAAACGATTCCGTGTTGGGGATTTCCATGGGAACCATGGTGTTGAGCATCTGCGGCGGGACCAGCATCGACATAGTCGCGTAGTTCTGCTGATCTTTTTCCAAGTCCGTATAGAAGGACTCATCGAGAAGGTCGCCCATCACAGCCTTTAGCTGAGCGATGTTCTTGACACAGTGGGTGCGCTGCCACTGGACATTTTCCCATTCGGCTGCCGTCACATCGGCATAACCAGGAAGACGAGTCCAATCGGGCTCGAAAACTTCACGGTGTTTATAGGCATAAGGCTGGCCCACTTCGTGGGTCATGGTGCTCTCTCCACTCATAAAGAGAATCCCCTTTCAGGTGCTTAAATGCAAACTTGTAAGTTAAGACTGCAAGTCATTGCGCACCAAGACTAGACGGAAGACATTTTCGTCGTACCTACCGGGGTATCCCGGATGACATTTGAGTGGAGTATCTATGTCAGTTCCTCAGGGCATTGGCCTTAACCGCGTCTTAGAACCACAGGGCGTTCTGCCCCAAGCTGCACAGCGGCTTGATGCTACGGCACCATGTGGCCCTGATGAGATCGCAATCCGCGTGGAGCGACTCAATATCGACGCCGCCAGCTTTACCCAGATCTTTACCAAGCACGATGGCAACGCTGATGCCGTTCGCGCTGAGGTGTTGGAGATCATTAAAAGCCGGGGCAAGATGCACAACCCGGTCACGGGTTCGGGCGGCATGCTTATCGGTACCGTCGAAGAGGTTGGCGCTGCCAACACTCTCGGTCTAGCTGTTGGCGATCGGGTTGCGACCCTGGTCTCACTGACTCTGACCCCGCTACGGATCGATGATGAGCTGGCGAGCTGGGATGGCTTGGAGGAGCAGATTCCGTGCACCGGTCGCGCGATCTTGTTCGGCCGTACCATCGCTGCGAAGCTGCCCACGGATCTCAGCGCTGAAGAAGCGCTGGCTGTCATGGACGTCTGCGGTGCGCCCGCGCTTACGTCACGCTGGGTCAAGAAGGCAATCGCAGAAAAGGGCGACGACGTCATCGTCGCAGTCATCGGTGGTGCTGGTAAGTCCGGTTCACTGTCACTGGCTGCTGCTCGTGATGCAGGAGCTAAGACCTGTGGCATCGTTCCATTCCAGGCTGAGTTCGACATGCTCGTGGAGTCTGGGCTGGCCGATAAGGTCGTCATGGCTGATGCGCGAAACCCAATTGAGTTGTCCTCCGTCGTGATCGACGCGATGGGTCGTGAAGCCGATGTCACTGTTGTGTGCGTCAATGTTCCAGGCTGCGAAGGCGGCGCAATTTTAGCCACCGCGCAAGGCGGAGTCATCATCTTCTTCTCCATGGCCACGCACTTTGCTGCTGCTGCGCTCGGTGCAGAAGGCCTTGCCAGCGATGTCACCATGCTCATCGGTAACGGCTACTGCCCAGGACATGCTGATTTCGCACTCGATATGTACCGTCGCTATGCCGGTGCTCGCCAGATCTTCGGGTCGCGCTTCAAGAAGGAGGGCTAAATGCCTGCTCCGTTACTGAAGCTCGATCCGAGCACTGTCGCGAAAGCTCGCCAGCTTGCTGCTAAAGCTGGCGAACCTATCGTCGAAATGACCAAACAGCACACCACTGTGTCAGTTGAACGTGCAGTATTGCGTCTGGCTGGCCTCAAGGGTGCTGATGCTGAAGGCACTCCGTGGTCTAACCGCGTGGTGGACGCAGTTCGTGGCGAGGTTGGCCTTGAACATGGCGTTTCGCTGCCAATCTGGCATGCCATGAACCAGCACAACATGACCCTTGATCAGGTAGCTCAAGCTGGTGCAACCGGAGAGATCAATTTCACTGTTCCCACGGGTAAAGATCTCATCGCAGCTAAGCAGGCCGCGCTACGTGACGCCAAGGCCGGTGTTTCCATTGTCGATGGTAACCGTCAGACGCGCTCGCAGATGATCAATACCATCGGGGATGCGCCGCATAAGCCATGGAATTACCTCATCGTCGCCACCGGCGATATCTACGAGGACATCCCACAGGCACAAGCGGCTGCTGAAGCTGGTGCAGACGTCATCGCAGTGATCCGTTCCACGGGCCAGTCTTTGCTCGATTATGTTCCAGAAGGCGCTACCCGTGAGGGTTTTGCAGGAACCTTTGCCACGCAAGAGAACTTCCGACTCATGCGTGCAGCTCTTGACGAGACCAGCAAGAAGATGGGCCGCTACGTCCGTCTGTGCAACTACGCTTCAGGTCTGTGCATGCCCGAGATGGCAACCTTGGGTTCGCTCGAACGTCTTGACATGATGCTCAACGACTCGATGTACGGCATCCTTTTCCGCGACATCAACCCGATCCGCACCTTCGTCGATCAGCGCTTCGCTCGCATGATGAATGCCCGTGCAGGCATCATCATCAACACCGGCGAGGACAACTACCTCACTACTGCTGATGCGATTGAGGCTGCTCACACCGTCACGGTGTCGCAGTTGCTCAATGAGTACTTCGCTGTGGAAGCTGGCCTGGAACCGTGGCAGATCGGCCTGGGACATGCCTTCGAGATCAACCCTGATATCACCGATAGTTTCCGTCTCGAATTGGCTCACGCCATGTTGGCACGGGCACTGTTCCCGGAGTATCCGCTCAAGTGGATGCCACCAACGAAGCACATGACCGGCGACGTTTTCCGTGGGTACATGCTTGATGCCTTCTTCAACTTGGCAGGCGAGCTCACTGGCCAGGGCATTTTGCTCATCGGCATGATGACCGAGGCGGTTGTTACCCCGTGGATCTCTGACCGCGATCTGGCGCTACAAAACGTCGAGTATGTACGCAATGCTGTCGGTAGTTTGCGTGAAGACTTCTGTCCGGCTCCGGATGGTTTCATTGCACAGCGCGCTAACCAGGTTCTGGCAGAGGCTATCGATCTGCTTGGCACAATCGAAAAAGATGGCATGCTCAATGCCATCGCTGGAGGCACCTTCGGCCTCATGAAGCGCCCGGCTGATGGCGGCAAGGGCTTGGATGGAGTTGCACAAAAGTGTGACGAATACTTCAACCCGGCGACGGAGATTCTGGAGGCTGGAAAGTGAGCATCGTTCGTCCTTACGGAGACGCCACCGATGATGGCATGGTCCAAGTCTCCTTCACCCTTCCGCTTGCCCATGACAAGCGAGCTGAAGGAGCCGCAGTACAACTCGCCAACAAGATGGGGATGAACCCTGCGATCTTGGTTCATGCCAAGCCCATTGGTGATACCCATACGTTCTTCGTGGTCTATGGCTCGGTCAATCACGATGTCGACACCGATCAGGTGGTGGTCGTCGAGCGGGATTACCCGTTGCTGGATAAGTATGAGGCTGATGCCTTGATCGAGAAGAACCTTCATCGCCCGATCAAGGTTGTCGGCGCTTGTATCGGAACTGACGCACATACTGTCGGTATTGATGCCATTCTCAATATCAAGGGAATTGCGGGGGAGAAGGGGCTGGAGTCCTATCACGAGTTGGCAGTGGTCAATCTCGGTGCTCAGGTCAGTGTTCCGAGCCTTGTTAATCGGGCTATTGAGGAAAAAGCTGATGCTGTCTTGATCTCGCAGGTCGTGACGCAGCGCGATCAGCACATTATCAATGTGAAAGAAGCAACTGCTGCTTTCCGCGAAGCATTCCCGGCAGACAAGCGTCCGCTTGTCATCGTTGGCGGTCCTCGTTTCGACGAGACTCAAGCAGATGCGCTAGGTGTTGATCGAGTTTTCTCTCGTGGCACAAAACCCGCAGAAGTAGCCAGCTACCTCGTTGATGCACTCGTTACTAAGAAAGGAGCCAAGTAACCATGTCTGATCTGACCGGAACGGTTGTAACTCACCGTCGTTACTTGCCTTACACCGATGCCCACTATGCCGGAAATCTCGTCAATGGGGCATTTTCGCTCGATATGTTTGGCGATGTTGCGACTGAAATGTGCATCGTGACTGACAGCGATGAAGGTTTATTTGCTGGTTATTCCGAGGTCAAGTTCTTGGCTCCGGTTTATGCCGGTGATGTCTTGGAGATCGAGGCTAAGTTGATCCGAGAGGGTCGACGTAGCCGTGAGATGACTTTCGAGTCCCGAGTCGTTTGCCGAGCTGCACATAACCTTGGCAAAACTGACGCCCCAGAATCAGCGTCATTCCGCCTTGATGAACCTATCGTTGCCGCAACTGCAACAGGTACTGTCATCGTGCCCCAAGCTCGCGCCTAGAAAGCCCAAACTCATAGTGGCCGGACCAGAGGATATCTCTGGTTCGGCCACTTAATATTTCAGGGATTTCCCGAGCCTACCCCTGATGCGCTGGGGTTCGCTCCCAATCTAGGGCAAACTAGTCTTATGACTGAGCCGTATGAGTCGCTGGGCGACATCTGTGTGATCATTCCGACGTATAACGAGATCGACAATATCGGGCCGATCACCGCGCGTATCCGAGCTGCTGTGCCAAAGGCGCACATTCTCATCGCCGATGATAATTCCCCTGATGGCACTGGCGCTAAAGCTGATGAGCTTGCCGCTGCCGATAAGCAGATTCACGTCATGCATCGTCAAGGCAAAGAGGGTCTAGCTGCGGCTTACCTCGCTGGTTTTAGATGGGCACTTGAAAATGGTTACGAGATCATCGGTGAGACTGACGCTGATGGCTCACACCAGCCAGAGTTCCTGCCCTCAATTCTCAACGCATTAACCCATGCTGACATGGTTAAGGGATCACGCTGGGTCAAGGGCGGTAAGGTCATCAACTACCCGAAGTTCCGTGAATATCTCTCCCGTGGCGGCGCGCTCTACACCAATGTCATGCTTGGTATCGGCGTGAAAGACCCCTCCGGCGGTTATAACTTCTTCAAGGCAGAGTTGCTGCGCACAATCATGGATCAGGTTCAATCCAAGGGATACTTGTTCCAGACTGAGCTGACCATTTTAGCTAAGCAAAACGGATTTAGCGTTGTTGAGGTTCCTATCGAGTTCCCCGACCGAGAGCTTGGTCAATCCAAGCTGAGCAAGGAAATCTTCGTTGAATCTCTGCTAGAGACCACCAAGCGCGGATTAAAGCACCGCGGTGGGCAGATCACTGGCGCTGGCCACAAGTGCCTTCATAAGGTATCGAGCACCATTGCCAAGGCAACCGAGAAAAAAGCTTAATTGTGGCAACGAAGCTAATCTCCGAGCGGAAGCGGCCTTGGCTGCTTCCGCTCGTGCTTACTACCTTGGTCGTGCTCCCACTCGTTGAGCTGATCGTGCTGGTCAAAGTGGGACGAGCAATCGGTGCGTTACTCACCCTTGCGCTGCTGATCATTCTTGGTGTGCTAGGAACTCGGCTTATGTCGAAACAAGGCCGCGCTGCTTGGCAAGGGTTACGCACTTCTCTTGCCGATGGCCGAATGCCCACCGATAACGTCGCTGACGGCATTGCCGCATTGATTGCTGGGTTGCTCTTAGTCTTGCCTGGTTTTATCACTGATGCCCTAGCGCTATTAGTACTCTTACCTCCCACGCGCAAGATCGGCCGGCGTCTTTTTGCTGCTGCCATAGAGCGCGCAATTCCAGGAGCTACCAATATTCGACTGCCACAACCATCAAGACGATCTGGCCCAGACATCATCGACGGCGAAGTCATCGATGTGACTTCGCCGTCGAAAACGTCAAATACCGCTAATACAAGCGTTCCTTACGAACTTCCTTGAGCCGCTCTTTGAGTAAGGCTTCAAGCTCAGGGATGCTGCGTCGTTCCAGCAACATATCCCAGTGAGTACGCTGGGGCTTGTCATCCTTGAACTCAGATTTGGTGCCATCTGCACGGATTCCAGTTCCACCGCAACGCGGGCAGCCCCACTCAGTTGGCAATTCTGCCTCAGATGAGAAGGTCACTGCGAAGGTATGGTCGCTCGGGCATACGAAGCCGAGTTCAATCCGAGGCGCCATCTCAACGCCTTTCTCGTCTTCAAGGCTCTTGGTCCCTAGTCCGCTTCCGCGTAATGCGCTGCTTGCCATGATCAGAACTCCTCGTCGTTGACTTACATCCATTGTTGCGGGGCGATCAAGCCCTTGGGGCCATAACTGCGAAATTATCTTCCACAACCATGCTTTTTATATCCCCCAACCGGAAGACATCTATTACGATAGCGCTTCGCAGCTACAAGGCGAATATGTGAATGTCACACCACAATGGCACACTTTTATCTGTGACGAACGTAATTTCGATTCAATCCCACGTCGCCTTCGGCCACGCTGGTAACTCCGCAGCAGTATTTCCCCTGCAGCGCCAGGGCGTTGATGTCATCGATGTCCTCACCGTTAATTTCTCTAATCACACCGGTTACGGTGCGTGGACTGGCACCCAGATAGCCCCAACCACGGTTCGCGAGATTGTTCATGGCGTAGCCGATCGTGGTGCGCTTACTGACATTGATGCGATCTTGACTGGCTATCTTGGCGCCCAGGAGATGGGGGAGGTCATCGTTGAGAGCGCAGCCTTTGTCAAAGAGCAAAGCCCCGAAGCGATCTGGTGCTGTGACCCTGTCATGGGTGATGTCGGACGTGGCTTCTTTGTCATGGCAGGTATCCCTGAATACTTCAGAGATGTTGTTGTGCCACTAGCTGATGTGATGACGCCAAACCAGTTTGAACTTAATTTCCTTACTGGCCGCGAAGAAACCTCCACCATGGCTGAGGTCTTGGCTGCGGTCGCTCAGCTGCGCCAGCGCGGCCCATCAACAGTTCTGGTTACTTCCGTCATTACTCATGACACTGCTGACGATGAACTCACGATGGTTGCGGTGGGAGAACAAGGCGCATACGTTGTCCGCACGCCACGGCTTGTCTCAACTTTCACTGGCTCAGGCGATCTTACCGCTGCAACTTTCTTAACCCACCTACTACGCACTAATGATGTTGCACAGGCATTGGAACGTACTGCTGCAATCGTCTATGGCGTATTGGAGCTGACCCAAGATTCTGGCAAACGTGAGCTACAACTGGTTGCTGGGCAAGAAGAACTAGTTAATCCCTCACATAGTTTCGTGGCAGCTAAACTTCACTAATAGCTCTTAGCTAAAAACAAATGTCTGGGGTTGCTCACCGGTGAGCAACCCCAGACATTTGTTATTTTCCTGAAGCAGCAGTTACTTGCTGGCTCCAGAACCGATATCAGCCATCTGACGCTGAGTCCAAGGTGCTACGAAGAACAGCACTGCAGCAACAACGAGCGTCACAATACCCAACCCGTAGTAATAGGTAGCATCAGAGATATTCGATGTTCGCTCGATAACGACAGCAGCAACTCCTTGACCGGTAGCTGAGGCAAGTAGCCACAACGTCATGCCCTGCGAAGCGAAGGCTCGCGGAGCAAGCGCTGTGGTAGCAGCCAAACCAACGGGGGAGAGTGCTAGCTCACCGAGCGTCTGAACGATGAAGACGACTGCCAAGTACCACCACGGCGACAGGTGTAGCTGTCCTGCTGGCCAAAGCTGGAAACCTAAGCCCATCATCAGCGCAGAGATACCGATGATGGCAACAGCCATCGCAAACTTCTGCGCAACTGAGGGGAACTTACCGGCTCGCTTAAGGAATAGCCAAGCGAATAGCGGGGTCAAGAGGACTACGGCTGCAGGGTTTACTGCCTGGTAGGCCTCTGGGGTCATTACCCAGCCGAATAGACCAGTCTTGCCGTCAGTATTGTCCTTTGCAAAGACTGCCATCTTTCCTGAAGCCTGCTCAAAGATCATAAAGAACAACATGGCTCCGATCCAGAGCGGAATGTAAGCCCGCATATGCGAACGCTCCACTGAGGTGACCAACTTAGATTTGAACATCATCGTGAAGAATGCAATAGATCCAATTGCTGAAACGGCGAACAGCATGTAAGCGATTGCGCTGACAGGAGTCTTGAAGATCAACAGGAAGATCCAGAACAGCAGGGCGCATCCTGCAATAACAGCAAGAGTGACCAGCAAGAGCCGCTTACCTTCACCAGGCTTTAGCGGGTTTGGAACGTCAAAAGCGAACTTCGACAGCTTATGGCGACCAATGAGGAATGCGACAAGAGCAATTGCCATACCAATTGCCGCGGCAATGAAACCAACATGGTAGCCGAAGTGATCTTTGAGTAGACCAGTAACGATCGGGGAGATCAACGAGCCCAAGTTCACTGCCATGTAGAACAGCTGGAAACCAGCATCTCGACGCGGATCGTCAGCATCGTAAAGACCACCAACGATGGTGGATAGGTTTGGCTTAATAAAGCCAGTTCCAGCGGCAACTAGGCAGATACCGACCCATGCAGTTGCAGTAAAGGGCATAGATAAGAACAGGTGCCCGCACATGATGATCAGGCCACCGTACAGCGCCACGGCCCGATGATGCGATCAGCACAAATGCCACCAGGAATTGCCATCAAGAATACGGCTGCACCATAAACAGCCATGATGACTACACCTGTGTTCTTAGGAATACCCAGGCCACCATTTTGCATGGTGTCGATGATGAAGTAGAGCAGAATCGCGCGCATACCGTAGTAGGAGAAACGCTCGAACATTTCCACGCCAAGCATCCACGGCAACCCTCGTGGCTGGCCTAGAAGGCCTGAATCTTCATGTGAAGACCCAGTACGTAGTGTGCTTGGCTCCCAACGCGAAGTTCGCGCAGGCTTCGTTTCAGTCTTCATGTCAGCCATTGACATAAGACTCCTCTCAATTTCTCGTAGAGCGCAATAAATATCACGCAACTGCAAGATCTACCGGAGATTTTGCAGTTCACAGCCTACGGTGTCGAGAGATAGCTTGGATAGAGATACATGCTCAGAAAATTTTAGTGTCCCCAACGCCAAACTTAGTCTCGGAATACCGAGACATCGGCACCAATCGAATTGAGCCGGGCGGGAAGCTCCTCGTATCCCCGGTTAATGACGTAAACCTGCCGCAGCACGGTTTCTCCCTCTGCTGCCAATCCAGCCCACACCAGACAAACAGCAGGGCGTAGCGCTGCTGGAACCACCAGATCAGCACCCTTCCAGCGCGTCGGGCCATCAACGATGATGCGGTGCGGATCAAGCAACTGCACGTGAGCGCCAAGTTTCTGCATCTCCATCATGTGAATCGCACGATTCTCAAAAACCCAGTCATGGATCAGCGTCTTACCCTGCGCGCACGCGGCAATCACAGCGAACTGCGGCAAGTTATCGATATTCAAGCCGGGGAAGGGCATCGGGTGGATTTTGTCATAGGGAGCACGTAGCTGCGATGGCTTAACCACAATATCGACAAGACGGGTTTTCCCGTTATGCGAGAAGTACTCATCCCCGCGCTGCCAGTCCAATCCCATGACCTCAAGTAAGGCCATCTCTACCTCGATGAACTCAATCGGAACTCGACGTACCATCAACTCTGACTTCGTCATGATCGCCGCAGTCAGCATAGAGAAGGCCTCGATCGGGTCTTCCGAAGGGGAGTAGACCACGTCTTTATTCACATGAGGCTGCCCTGTGATAGTTAGCGTCGTGGTTCCAATACCTTCAATTTTTACGCCCAGCTCTTCCAAGAAGAAACACAGGTCTTGGACCATATAGTTAGGGCTGGCATTGCGGATCAGTGAGGTGCCCTCGTGCTGTGCAGCAGCAAGAATGGCATTCTCAGTTGCAA
>CAMQXE010000006.1 GCA_947038745.1 uncultured Propionibacteriaceae bacterium
AGGTCTCCACAACGACAGTCGGAGTGGAGACCCTGCTCGCAATTCCAAGGGCAACAAGAGCCTGTACGGGTTTGCGAGCAAGGTCTCCACTCCGACTGTCGTTGTTGATGACAAGGTAATGGATCTTTCCAAGCTCAAGACCAATGATCCAGCTTCTTTCATGGCAGCGGTGAAAGAAACTGCGAAGTAATTACTTCATCTGTGTGGCCCGTTCAGCAAAGAACGGGCCACATCTGTTTCCTGAAGCGGCGCACGGCTAGGCTGTACCTCATGCGTAAGTCACTTCTTGCCGGTTTCCTGGCCGCGACATTGCTTGTTGGCTGTTCAAGTGCCAGTAAGGATAATTCCCTTGCGAGCGCCGATGCTGCTGCCCCAGTTGTCACGAGTGCAAGCAACGGTTCAGCAACAGTTACTGACGCCGGGGTTCAGCTCTACCCTGGTAAGGCTAAGGCCGATGCGCCAAAGGTCGTGATCTTTACCGATTTCCAGTGCCCAGTCTGCAAGCAACTCGACAATTACTTTGGGGAGAAGCTTCTAGAGCTAGCCAAAAATGGCGACATCGAGTTACGCATGGTCACACTGACCTTCATGGATTCAAAGCTGAAGAACACCGAATCCGAACAGGCCAGCATTGCTGCACTATGCACTATCGGATCAGGAAGCTATCCCGAGGCATATCAGACGATCTATAAGAACCAGCCCAAGAATGAGGGAGACCCTTTTGATGGAGTCTTCCTTAACGAAGGCTTGCCCAAAGCACTCAATTTCACCGTTGAGCAGACCAGCGCTTACCAGAAGTGTCGGGCTGATCGAGTCACATTGCCGCAGGTCACTGCCGTCGATAAGGCTGGCCAGCGCGAACTCTACGGCGCCGCCAAACACATTGGATCCCCAACCCTCGTAATAAACGGCAAGGTGCTTGATAATAAGAAACTTTCGGTAGGGCCGGATGGTCTGCTCGAACTATTCCAGAGCATGAAGTAAATCCATTGCTGAATGTGGGCGAGGCAAGCATAGGTTCGTCTCGCCCACATTTATGTGTTCGACCGTAACCGGCCAGACCTCTAGACTTAACCCATGACTGATGCACTCCAGGTGCCGGAAAAGCCGGCTCTCGAAGGACTTGAAAACAAGTGGGCACGCCAGTGGGCAGATGACAAGACCTACGCCTTTGTACGCCCGGAGTCGCGCGAACAGGTTTTCTCCATCGACACCCCACCGCCCACAGTGTCAGGGTCACTGCACGTCGGCCATGTCTTCTCCTATACCCATACTGATGTCATTGCGCGCTACCAGCGCATGACCGGCAAGCAGGTGTTCTACCCCATGGGCTGGGACGATAACGGCTTGCCCACCGAGCGTCGTGTGCAGAACTTCTACGGAGTGCGTTGCGATCCGTCGATCCCCTACGATCCAGATTTCACGCCTCCGGCTAAGCCAGACCCCAAGAAGCAGATCCCGATTAGCCGGCGTAACTTTGTTCAGTTGTGCTTGGAATTGACCAAGGTTGATGAGCAAATCTTTGAAGATCTCTGGCGCCGCGTTGGTCTGTCAGTGGATTGGGACATGCTCTATTCAACAATTGCACCAGACACCCAGCGCATCGCCCAGCTCGCGTTCAGCCGCAACTACGCCCGCAGCGAGGCATACCTCTCTGAGGCTCCGACGATGTGGGATGTCACGTTCCAGACTGCTGTTGCCCAGGCTGAGCTAGAGGCTCGCGAGTACCCAGGCGCCTACCACCGCATCGCTTTCCACCGCCCAGACGGCGAACCGATCTACATTGAAACCACCCGTCCTGAGTTGCTGCCAGCAGTCTGCTGCCTCATCGCACACCCAGATGACGAGCGCTACCAGCACCTATTTGGCACCACCGTGACCTCGCCGCTGTTCAAGACCGAGATCCCGGTGCTGGCCCATCCTGCCGCCGAGATCGACAAAGGCGCTGGCATCGCCATGTGCTGTACTTTTGGTGATCTCACTGACGTGATCTGGTGGCGTGAGCTGCAACTTCCGATGCGAGTGATCATTGCCCGCGACGGACGCATTGTCCGAGAGATGCCAGACTGGATCACCAATCAAGAGATCTGGGATGAGATCGCTGGCAAGACCACCTTCTCTGCGCGTGAAGCCCTCGTGACCCGTTTGCGTGAGTCCGGCGATATGGATGGTGAGCCCAAGCCCACCCAGCGCATGGCAAACTTCTATGAGAAGGGCGACAAGCCGCTAGAAATCGTCTCAACGCGCCAGTGGTACATCTCTAATGGTGGCCGCGACGAAGAGCTCAAGTCCCAGCTCATCAAGCGTGGCGACGAAATCACATTCGTACCCGAACATATGAAGCACCGCTACAGTAACTGGGTTGAAGGCCTCAACGGCGACTGGCTGATCTCGCGCCAACGCTTCTTTGGAGTACCGTTCCCGGTCTGGTACCCGACCAACGCCGATGGCGAGCCGGACTACAGCTCCCCTATCATTGCCGACGAAGCCTCACTTCCGGTCGATCCATCAACCGACGTACCGGCTGGTTACACGGAGGAACAACGCAACCAGCCCAATGGCTTCATTGCTGACCCAGATGTTATGGATACCTGGGCGACATCGTCGCTTACGCCGGAGTTGGCCTGTGGTTGGGAACGCGATGAGGAACTGTTTAACCTCACTTTCCCGATGGATATTGCCCCGCAGGCACATGACATCATCCGCACGTGGCTATTCTCGCGCGTCGTGCGCGCGAATGCCGAGTTCGGTTCCGTGCCGTGGAAGCGGGCAACGATCTCTGGCTTTGTGGTAGACCCTGACCGCAAGAAGATGAGTAAGTCCAAAGGCAACGTCGTTGTCCCGACCGAGATCCTCGATAAGTTTGGCGCCGATGCAGTGCGCTGGCGCGCCGCTATGGCCCGTCCGGGTATGGATTCGCCCTTCGATGAGACTCAGATGAAGGTTGGCCGTCGGCTCGCGATGAAGATCCTCAACGCAAGCAAGTTTGCGTTGGGCTTTGGCCCTATCCCTGTCGGTGGCGCGTCAGCAATTACTGAGGCCATCGATAAGGCGATGCTTGCCGAGCTTAAAACCGTGGTGCAGTCAGCAACTGATTCCTTCGAGAAGTACGACTACACCGGTGCTCTTGAGCACGCTGAGCAGTTCTTCTGGACCTTCTGCGATGACTACATTGAGATCGTCAAGGAGCGCGCGCATGGTGCCCAAGGGGAGCCTGCCGCGGCTTCTGCTCGGGCAGCGCTAGCTCTTGCGCTCAAGATTCAGTTGCGCTTGTTCGCTCCGTTCATGCCATTCGTCACGGAAGAGGTCTGGTCCTGGTGGCAGTCCGGCTCAATCCATCATGCACAGTGGCCAACGACCAGCGAACTCCCTGATGCTGGCGATCCCGCCATCTATGCAGCCGTTTCGGCTGCTCTGATTGGTATCCGTGGCGCTAAATCGACGGCTAAGGCCTCAATGAAGACCGCCGTGGCGAAGGCCACCATCAGCGGGACACGCGAGGTGCTTGATCGCGTGCAGTCTGCTGAGTCTGATTACCGTGCGGTGAGCCGGATCACGGGCGAGATTGAGTATGTCACTGCGGATACCGAGCTCAGCGTGAGCTGTGAGCTAGTACCTGCCGAGAACGCTCAGTAGTGATCACAGCATCTGCTGACGGTTCGTCGCTGTCGAATCCTGGGCCTGCCGGGTGGGCCTGGTACGTTGATGAAACGTGCTGGGCTGCCGGCGGCTGGAAGCATGGGACGAACAACATGGGTGAGCTCATGGCTGTGCTCAATCTGTTACAACAGACTGCTCACATGAACGAGCCGCTACATATCCTGTGTGATTCGCAGTATGCGATCAATGCCTGCACCACCTGGATGCCTGGCTGGAAGCGCAAAGGCTGGAAGAAATCCGACGGTAAGCCGATTCTCAACTTGGAGTTAGTTCAGGAACTTGATCGGGCTCTGACAAGACGCCAGGTGAGCTTTGAGTGGGTCAAGGGCCATGCCGGGCATCCACTCAATGAGGCTGCCGACACTCGAGCTCGCGCTGCTGCCACTGCTTATCGTGATGGCACTGTAGTTCCTGAAGGGCCAGGGTTCGCAGACTCGTCGGTGGGATCGGTGAGTATGGCGGTTAGCCCCAGCACTCGTGAAGAAGAGCCTGATCTTTTCAGCGTTCCAGTTGATCTTGACACCTTCGTCATTCGTCTAGATGTCCCAGATGATTGCCCATCTCCAGTTGCTGCTCTCAATGAGCACATTCACTACCTCAGCCAATTGGATCGTTCAGGGTTGCTGGTCCTGGCAGGCTCTATCGTCGATGCGGCAGAACCTTATGAGTTGGTGATTATCCGCGCTGAATCACTTGCTGGAGCACGAGCTATAGCGGCCCGCAATCCTTGTGTGGCCCAAGGCCTACGCACTGCTGATGTTGGCCGGTACCATTCCCTCACCAATGATTGTGAATAAGAGTTCGCAGTCAGACTCTTATTCACAATCATCACGCTTACTGCGTTGTTCGTATCCCGCGACGTAGCATCGCCTCATACCGCTCAATGAGGTTATCGAGCTTGTCGAGCGGGTAATGATCTGTGAGGCGCACTGGCTCAGCAGCATTGAGCGCCCCCATGACAGCAAACTGAAGCCGAGCCAATTTCTCTTGCAGCCCCTCTTCTCCAATCGTCCCCATCAGTCCTGGACCTTCAAGGGCTAGGCCCCGCAGCATCGGATCGAGCTGTTCTCGCAACTGTGCTGTGGAATAACTACCTTGCCAGAACTGTCGCAGCATCTTCCGGTAGATCGGGAAGACTTTTTCCACGGTATCCCAGTGCCGCTCATCAACATCGAGCAGCGGGGTTGCATCGCCCTTCTCTAGCCAGCCAAGACACACTTTCGGATGACGTAGCTGGGTGATCAATTCTGCATCAGTCCATTGCCAACCAGTCTCTGTCTCACGCTCGAATCGAATATTCTCGACGTTCCAGCGCTGCCCATCATGTCCATGAATAACAACCGCATGACTATGCCCGGCCATCACAATTCCTGCCATCGCAGGCTTACCAAACGTGCGCAGAATATCTGGCGCTTGCTCAGGATCGACAAGATCTCCGCACATTGAGTAGCCATAGTCTCTGGTTGCCAGATTGAGGTAGGCGTTATCAGCCAACTGCGAACCTGTAACGGGCAATTCCCCACGCATCTCCCACAGATAGGGAATACGAGTAAGACGAGCAACATCACAGTCCCGGACGCCAGTGATGCCAGCAAGCTCAAGTAACGTTGCCGCAGCGGCAAATGCACATGACTCGGGGAAGGAACGAAAGACCATAGAACGATGATAGTGCCAGGCTATCGCGATAGCATCTAGTTATGAGTACAGCATCATGGCAGCCAAGCCCGCCCCAGACACCGAAACGACGTCGCGGCGATCTAGTTGTCCTTGCGGTTCTCATTGTTGCTGCGCTCATCGCAGGATTACTGCTGTGGTGGTTTCTTTCTCCATCAGATAAACCAGCAAAGAAACCATCTACCGCTACAAACACTATGACGAGCACTTCAACGACTTCGTCTCCAGCTACCACAACATCAACCCATGCAGTTACTACTACCCGGACCGAGACTGTCACGGTCCCAGTAGCAGTCCCCACGCCGACACTAGAACTCCCAAGAAAACCTGATAGTTCTATCGCCCAGCAAAATACCGTCGGTAGTTCCTATATCACTTCTGCTCCACCTGGAACCTCGATCATCGTCATTGCTTCACTGCCAAAGAGCGATGTTTCCCGCGGCTCGGCTCTAGTCCAGGCTAGCGAGCTAACGACGAACGCAGCGCTGACATTCCACGTCGTTGATTCCGACACCGTGGGTGGTCTAAATCCTGGCTACTACGCTATATCGGCTTTTGTACCCATCGACGCTACTGCTGAATCTACATGTGCCATGATCGGCCGCCCCCTTGGTGGCACTTGCTACGGCAGGATAATCGGGCGCTAGCCTGCGTGATCGGCGAAGTAGTAGTCCAATGACTGGAATGGACCGCCTTCTTCTTCGAGTCTAGGACGAACCCACCCTTGCTTCTCATACATCGCCAGTGCCATTCGTGTCGAGTGCATACTTGCCCGATACGCGTGCTGCTTGCGGCACCATGCTAAGCACAGATCCATCATCTGCGTTGCAAGGTACTGACCGCGATAATCAGCTTCAACATAGAGATCCCCCAGATAGGCTGATACCCCACTCCAATCTGGACCAGGCAAGGCCTTATGCACTGAGGCAGACATACATGCAACAGGTACTGCACCGTCATAAGCAACTAGATAGTAGTACGTATCCAAGACCACAAGTTCACGTATCCGAGTATGCAACTGCTCGGGGTAATCCGGTGCTTGAGCCAGATAGTTAGGGTCATCAAACCACGTCGCCACAAGCTTGGTCTTTAATCCAGCAATAGCTTCGACATCAGCGATAGTTGCTTCTCGAATAGTCACTGGCATGTCATCAGTTTACGACTTCCGATTCAGCACTTACCAGTTGCCCAGCAAGCAGTGATTACGTAAAGTAGATCGTTATGCGCGCTTACTGGGAACTCACGAAGGCTGGCTTTCGCCGGTATTCGAGTTACCACGCCGCATTAGTATCGAGTATCTTCACAAACTCTATCTTTGGCCTTGTCCGAGCCTCATTACTCCTCACTGCTATCGCCACCGCAGGCCATAGCATTGGTGGTTATTCGGCCCGCCAAGCAGCCACCTATGTTTGGCTCGGTCAAGGCCTGATTGGTGCTCTTGATATCTGGGGTTCATCGGTCATCATCGGTGATCGCATCAAATCTGGCGATATTGCCGTAGATTTCTCTCGGCCACTGTCCATCGTGGGTGCAGCTCATGCGACGAACTTTGGACGCGCCGCATTTGAACTTCTCCCTCGCTTACTACCGATGCTTATCATCGGTGGGATCTTTACCGATCTCTGGTTCCCCACCCAAGTAATGCCTTATCTGTTAGGGATTATCTCGCTGCCTCTTGCTGCTGCGCTGTGCTACACCTTCTACTTCTGTCTGGCATTGACAGCACTATGGACCATAGAGAACCGTGGTTTCATCGTCGTTGGTATGGTGATTCAGCAGATCTTGTGTGGTTTCGTTGTCCCAGTCTCATGGTTCCCTGATTGGCTTTACCACATCGCACATTTCAGCCCGTTCCCCTCCATGTTCCAAACCACTACTGATATTTTTACTGGCCAGATAGCTGGAGCCCAAGCAGCACAAGCCGTCAGCGCTCAGGCGCTATGGCTATTAGTGCTCACTATCTTCACCGTCGTAGTCCTAGAACGTGGACGCACCAAAGTGGTGATTCAAGGTGGCTAATTCCTACCCCAATAATCCTGCGAGCACTTTGTCACTACTGAAAGCGCTAATCTGGGCCAGAATCAAAGCACAATTGCAGTATCGCAGCAGTTTTATTGCTGATCTCGTGGGCCAAGTGCTGCTCATCCCCATGGAGTTCATCGAAATCTATGTACTCCTCCACGCTGCTCCTCTATTTGCAGGCTTTGATCTTGCCAGCGCAACGGTGCTCTACGGTCTAGCAACATGTGCCTTTGGCATCGCTGACTTGATCTGTGGCCAGCTCGATAACGTCAATAGACTGATCAAAGCAGGAACCCTTGACGTGTTGCTGACCAGGCCAACCTCGGTACTAGTCCAGCTCATCACCCAAGACTTTCAGCTACGTCGGCTTGGACGAGCAGTCACAGGGCTGGTGCTCTACCTCACTGCTTTGGCCTATGCCAGAGTTACGCTAACTCCGAATCATCTGGCAATCATCGTGCTAGCTCCGCTAGGTGCGGTGCTGATCTTTTCTGCGCTCTTTCTTTTCGCTGCCGGAGCACTGTTCTACATCCTTGACGGCAACCAAGCTGTCAATGCCTTCACATACGGTAGCCGGTACGCCGCTGGGGTTCCCGGAGCTGCCTTGATGACGCCGATCAAGATTTTCTTCACCTTCGTTGCCCCAGCCACACTCATCGCCTATGTTCCCGCTGCTGTTCTCACAGATTCACCACTCCCAGCATTTTGGTGGCCGGGGTGGGCGTATCTTACGGTTCCCCTCGGCCTTGGCATGTGGGCGTTAATGCTGTTGTGGTGGCGTAAGGCAATCACTCATTACACCGGAGCTGGAGGCTAATGATGGCGATCATTGAACTGGATCACCTTGTTCGTGAGTTCACAGTGCGGAGCGGCTCAGGGCTACGGCGTGCGACGTCTATTAAGCGTGCTGTTGATGATCTGAGCTTGCGTATTGAGCCAGGAGAGGCTGTTGGCTATATCGGCGCGAATGGCTCGGGCAAATCAACCACAATCAAAATGCTGACTGGCATTCTTACCCCAACAACTGGGAAGGTACGGGTTTGTGGGTTAGATCCGGTGCCGCAACGTCGAGCGCTTGCCAAGCAGCTTGGTGTACTCTTCGGGCAGCGTTCGCTCTTGTGGTGGGATCTTCCCCTCCACGATTCATATCCGATCCTTGCTGCTATGCATCGTCGCGCTGAATCCCAATGGCGAAAGCGTTTTGATGATCTTGTCGATGGTCTTGATCTTTCACCATTTCTGGCAACACCGGTACGTAATCTCTCTCTTGGCCAACGAATGCGTGGCGAATTAGCTGCCGCTCTTCTCCATGAGCCAGAACTCATCGTGCTCGATGAACCCACCATTGGCCTCGACATGATCGCCAAAGAACGCTTGCGTAGTTTCCTCACCCAAGAAATAGGCCAACGCGGTACGACGTTGCTCCTTACCACGCACGATATGGGCGATGTGCAGCGACTTTGCCAACGCATGATCGTGATTGATGCCGGGCGCAAGGTCTTTGACGGCGATCAAAACGCATTAGAGCAGAAAACAGGTGCTCAACGCATACTCACTGTGGATCTTGCCACACCGCTATCCGAACCGGTGCTACCGGATTCATGCCAGATTGTGTCCAACACGGGACAACGGTTACGAGTGGGGTTTGCTTCCAGCGCAATTGCAGCGCCAGCAGTACTGACCGCGATCAGCGAACAGGCTCAGATCATTGATATGAGCCTGGCAGAGCCTGACATTGAAGATCTGGTTCGCCAGATTTATACCGATTAGGAAGATCTACACCAAGACATAGCACAGAGATAGCATCAGGCAGTTTTTTCTCCTCGTTCATGCTTTTTGCTGCTCATTCTGGGAACCAGAACCGGCGAGGTTTTCCCAGTCACACAGGAAGCATCAACGAGAACCTGTGCGGTATCTTCGCCGGGGACATTGAACATAACGTCAAGCAGCGTCTCTTCAAGGATCGCCCTCAGCCCACGAGCACCTGTGCCGCGCTCCAACGCAGCATCGGCTACTGCCTCAATCGCATCATCGCTGAACTCCAGATCAACGCCGTCGAGCTCAAAGAGCTTGCGGAACTGTTTAATCAGAGCATTACGCGGCTCGGTCAGAATCCGAACGAGTGATTCTTTATCAAGTGGTTGTACCGTCGAGATCATCGGCAAACGCCCAATGAACTCAGGAATCAATCCGAACTTCGTGAGATCTTCAGGGCGAACGTCGGCAAATTTATCTGGGTTCGCGGGCTTGCGCACATCGTCATCATTGTTGAACCCGATTGGATGCTTACCCACACGCGTATCAATGATGTGTTCTAAGCCAGCAAAAGCACCACCAACGATGAACAATACGTTGGAGGTATCAATTTGCAGCAGTTCCTGATGCGGGTGCTTACGCCCACCTTGCGGAGGCACGCTGGCCACTGTTCCTTCAAGGATCTTGAGTAAGGCTTGTTGCACGCCTTCGCCAGATACATCACGAGTAATCGAAGGGTTCTCGCTCTTACGCGAAACCTTATCGATCTCATCGATATAGATGATGCCTTGCTCGGCACGCTTGGTATCAAAATCTGCTGCTTGGAGTAGCTTCAAGAGGATATTCTCGACATCTTCACCGACATAGCCAGCTTCAGTCAGCGCTGTAGCGTCAGCCATCGCAAAGGGGACGTTAAGCATCTTGGCTAGGGTCTGAGCCAAATATGTCTTGCCACAGCCGGTAGGGCCGATCAACAAGATATTAGACTTGCCAAGCTCCACACTCGTATCGCTATCAGATCGGTGCGAGGAGCTCTCTTCTTGGGCACGGACTCTCTTGTAGTGGTTGTAAACAGCCACTGCCAACGTCTTTTTGGCATGTGACTGTCCAATAACATAGGAATCCAGGAAAGCGACAATATCTCGTGGCGTTGGTGGTTCGTCCATCAAGTCAGATATACCCCCGATTTCGGAGAACTCTTCCTCGATGATCTCGTTACACAGATCGATGCACTCATCGCAAATGTAGACGCCAGGGCCAGCAATGAGTTTCTTCACCTGCTTCTGGCTCTTGCCACAGAACGAACATTTAAAAAGGTCGCCTGTTTCACCGATGCGTGCCACGATCTCTCCTTCCTGATGTCACCTTAGATGGAGTCCCCCGGCGATGCTCAACGGCACACCGGGGAACTCTCTTGTGCTTATGCGTCCTTGAGCGAGGTGAGTACGTCGTCGATTAATCCGTACTCCTTTGCCTGCTGCGCTGTCATGTAATTATCACGATCGACATCAGCACTGACCTGCTGCGCAGTGCGTCCAGTAGCCTTTGCCAACATCATCTCCATCAACGAGCGGATGCGCTGGATCTCATTGGCCTGGATTTCAATATCTGAAGACTGCCCATAGATCCCTTCGCCGCCGATTGACGGCTGATGAATGAGGATCGTGGCGTTCGGCAAGGCCAAGCGCTTGCCCTTGGTGCCAGCACCAAGCAATACAGCAGAAGCCGAAGCGGCCATACCCAAGCAGATTGTTTGGATATCAGGCTTGATGTAGCTCATGGTGTCGTAAATCGCTGTCATGGCGGTAAACGATCCACCTGGGCTATTGATGTACATCGAGATCGGACGATCCGGATCCATCGACTGTAGGCACAGAAGCTGGGCCATGATGGCGTTGGCAATATCGTCATTTACCGGAGTGCCGAGGAAGATGATGCGATCCTCGAATAGCTTGGTGTAAGGATCAACACGACGCATACCGTAGCTAGTGCGCTCTTCCCACTGTGGAATGTAGTAATCCATCGATGGGGTCATCGGCGCCATACCGCCGATAGTCATCTCCTGCTGCTCAGCGTTGAAACGCGAAAGTTGAGTCTTATTCATGAGCGTTTCTCCTACTGGTTGGGGGCGCCGTGCGGCATCTGAGATGCCTTCTCGAAAACATGGTCAATGAGGCCGTAAGACTGAGCCTCCTGAGCAGAGAACCAGTGGTCACGATCAGAATCAAGAGCAATTTGTTCTGCCGTTTGACCGGAGTGCTCAGCAATGAGCTTGGCCATCTCACGCTTGGTCGCCAACAACTGCTCCGCGTTGATCTTGACTTCCGTGGCCGTTCCACCAATGCCGCCGAGCGGCTGATGCATCAAGATACGGGAATGGGGCAATGCGTAACGCTTGCCCGGTGTGCCTGCGGTCAGCAAGAACTGGCCCATTGATGCAGCCAGACCCAATGCCACCGTAGCGACGTCGTTACTGATCCACTGCATCGTGTCATAGATAGCCATACCGGCAGTCACCGAACCACCAGGGCTATTGATGTAGAGGTAAATATCTGCGTGCGGGTCCTCGGCGTTGAGAAGCAGCATCTGCGCGCAGATCGCATTGGCGTTCTCATCTTTGACCTGATCGCCAAGGAAGATGATGCGGTTCTTGAGCAACGACTGGTAGACGTTGTCATTCATGCCCATAGGGCTTTGGCCCCCTTGGGCCATCATCGGAGTAGTCACAACACCGAACTTACCTGCTAGCACTGACAATTCCATGAAAAACCGCGGCTGTTCGCTCAGAGCGCACGCGCTCGCGAACAGCCGCGGTTGAAAGTTAGCGACGAAACGAATTACTTCTCGTCAGCCTTCTCGGTCTCGTCAGCTTCCCACTCAGCCTGCTCATCACCATCGACGACCATCGGCATTTCCGGGGCCTTCGGGGTGAGGATGGTCATATCAACGACCTTGCCAGCAGTGTCCTTAACCTGAACATCCTCGCAGATCAGCGAAAGCGCCTTATTGCGCTGAATCTCGACAACCCATTCCTGCATGTGGTTGTGCTGGATCATGTGCTGCATCTCCTGCTCAGGAGACGAGCCATTGCTCTGTGCCCGCTGCATCAGGTAAGAGCTGAGATCTGCCTGGGTGATCTCAGGCTTCTTCTCGGCAATGATCTTGTCGAGAATGAGCTGAGCCTGCAGCGCAGTCGTGGTACGAGTATCAAGCTCGGTCCAGAAATCCTCAACAGAACGGCCCTCTTCGACCTCTGCCAGGTACTTCTCTAGCGTCATACCGGCCTGGCTGAGCTGATTCTCGATGTCTTCGTGACGAGCGCCTATTTCACCCTGCACGAACTCTGCCGGAAGCTCCATCTTGGTCTTCTCAACAATGACTTCAAGCGCCTTGTCACGAGCGCTGACAGCTTGATCAATCTCAGCCATCTGCGTTGCCGCCTTGGTTAGATCTTCCTTCATCTCATCGACAGTGTCGAACTCAGAAACCATCTGAGCGAACTCATCATTGAGCTCCGGAAGGATCTGCTCCTGGGCCTTAACGAGCGTTACCTCAATGTCGGCTTGCTCGCCCTTGAGCGGCCCGCCAACAAGAGTAGAAGCAAAGGTTGCAGACTCATCAGCCTTGAGCCCAGTAACAGCCTTATCTAGGCCTTCGAGCATCTGGCCTTCACCGATCTTGAAGGTAACACCTTCAGCGGTAGCCTCAGCCAGGGCTTCGCCATCACGCGACCCATTAAGATTGACTGTAACAACGTCACCCTTCTTAGCCTTGCGGGTAACGTCCTTGAGAGTAGCGAAACGCTCGCGCAGCATCTCAATGCGGCCGTCAACGTCAAGCTGCTTCTCGTCTAGAGGCTCAACCTCGACCTTGATCTTGGTGAAATCAGGAAGCTCAAAGTCTGGACGCTTATTAACGGTTGCAGCGAACAAGAAAGGCTGGCCTTTCTTCCACTCCTCAACAGCATCAACCTCGGGCTGCCCAAGAATGGCCAACTCGTGCTCCTGTAGCGCTTTACCGATAGCCGACGGGATGATCTCGTTGAGAGCCTCCTGCAGCACGGCACCGGAGCCATAGCGCTGATCAATTAGTGCTGGCGGAATCTTGCCTGCACGGAAGCCTGGAATATTTACCTGCTGGGCGATGGCGCTGTAGGCCTTATCAAGGGCAGGCTTGAGTTCCGCGTACGGAACCTCGATAGCGAGCTTGGCGCGGTTGCCTTCGAGCTCTTCAACGGTGCTAGGCACGTAGTTCTCCTGACGTATGGATGACCCGCTTATCCTACTCTCTGGGCACAATTCCGCCCAAAAATCTCATAACTTCACCCCCGGGGGTAGACAAATGCCGAAGCAAGCCTAGGCTGGAAACCATGACTGAGCTCTTTGGTGCAATTGATCACGTGGCCATTGCCGTCGAGAACCTCGACGAGGCTATCGCTATGTACGAGGGTGTCTTCGGCATGAAGATGACCCACCGCGAAACTAACCCCGAGCAGATGGTTGAAGAGGCCATGATGCAGGTGGGCGAGTCCTTCATCCAACTCATTACCCCGACGTCGGATGAGTCCCCAGTCCGCAAGCAGCTCGATAAGCGCGGCCCCGGCATCGTCCATATGGGCTACCGCGTGCATTCGATGGAAGAAACCACGAAGGCTTGCGAAGCTGCTGGGCTGAAGCTGCTTTACCCGGAGCCCAAGAACGGCACTGCAGGCTCCAAGATCAACTTCATTCATCCCAAGACCGCTGGTGGCGTGCTCGTTGAGCTCGTTCAGCCAGGTGAAGGCCACCACTAACGCCGCCTTTTAGTGGGGGCTAGGACCGCATTCCTATCCCCCACTAAAAACGCTAGAAACAGCCGAATCTACAGCGCGATACAGGCTTCAGTTCGCCACAGCGCTCTAATATCGGTATGCTTTTCAACACCGGGGCGTAGCGTAGTGGCTAGCGCGCCTGCTTTGGGAGCAGGAGACCGCAGGTTCGAGTCCTGTCGCCCCGACTGGCCTCTGGCTAGGCATTATGCGTTACAGCTAATGCCCAGTCAGAGGCTTTTTTACGTCTCTAGGTGTGTACCGGGTACGCGATTGTGGGGCAATTTTACGCGTACCCGATGACGTACCGAGGCCGAAATGTGTACCCGATGTGTACCCAATTCAGAGATCTCTAGAGCAGTGAGTTCAGTCTGATGGCCACGTCATCAACGCCTTTGTCCCACAGGTGTCCATAGACGTCGAGAGTCATCTTTGCTGAACGGTGCCCGAGCATGTTCTGCACGACCTTCACATCAGCTCCTGATTGGATAGCGAGGGAGGCGGCGGTGTGGCGAAGGTCGTGGATATGCAGCTCAGCAAGACCACTGGCCTCCTTAGCGGTTTTGAACGCCCTAGCGCGCCAGTGGGTGGGATAGATGCGTTTACCTTCGCGAGAGGTGAATAGCGGGGCTGTACGGGGCCGCTGCAGGTCCAGCATGGCCAGAACCTTTGCAGGTATCCCAACGTAGCGTGTCGCGCTTTTAGCATGTCCGATCTTTGCTCGACCAGTCTTCACATCGACGTCGCCGACATTCAGGGCGCAGCACTCCCCGATCCGGACACCGACTGTGCCCAGGAACAGCACCATAACGGAAGAGCGTCGTGTATGGAAAGAGT
>CAMQXE010000007.1 GCA_947038745.1 uncultured Propionibacteriaceae bacterium
TACCCCAGATAACTGCAAGATTTTTAGTAGTTCTGATTTAGTGTGGGGAATGCGCGAATCGTTTGTAGATTTTATTGATAGCAAGATAGAGCCTATAGCTGGGGAAGATAAGTGGCAGCTCAAAGGCGTCACTAAAGATGCTGATGGAATCCATTGGAGTAATGCTCGCGGCACATGGGATGCTGCCACGGGTGTTGGCGATATGACTTTTACTGGTACCTTGCGAGTCAAGGGGGCTATAATGGGAATCAACTTTGAGCTAGTTTTAACTGATCCCGTTCTGCATATTGATAATAATGGCGTGACGCTACATTTCACTCACGTAGTTGCTGGTAAGACAGATTTATCTGGCGTAAATGTGGAATATGACAATGCTTATATGCTTGATTTGCCACGTTCTGCCGTCACTGTGACAAACAATCGTCTCACTATTTCAAAAGCGGCAGTTAGTCTGAATCCTGCATCAAGTCCGATCTTTATGAATATGTATGATGCTGGAGTCTATGGCGAGATGGCTCCGCTGAGCTTGGATCTTGCTCTCGATGGACAACCCTGCAATGCAGCACCTGCTCCGCAGCCGAAACCAGCGCCAGCACCGCAGCCAGCTCCGAAACCAGATCCCAAACCAATCGCTGGGATTATTGCTCAGCCAGTAGCAGAGAAAGAGAAAGTTGTCTGTGCCACTGATCCAAACCGTCGTGGCATGGAACAAGGCACCCTAAGCTGGGGCGTCACCAAGACCTTCCAGGCCGCACTGCAGAACGTGGGCAAAGGCGGCTGGGATCTATCTGGTGCAAGCTACGGCGGTGGCACCTTCACCTGGAACTCAGGAAGCGGTAGCTACAACGTCGCCGCTGGTACTGGCCGACTCGATATGCCAGGTGTTGTTCGGTTCCACGGCTTTAGCGGAGTTCTTGATCTTCGCCTCAACCAGCCATCGCTAGTTTTTACTGGCAAAGGCAGCGCAAATCTTGAAGCAGATATCACCTCGAATGATATGCAAGGTAAGCAGCATGTTTACGGGCGCATCGTCATTGCTCATGTTGATACCAGTTCGATGCTGATTACGGGAGACCACATTCAGCTAGATGGTGCAACAGTAACTATGGCAGCAAGCAAAGAAGCGTTCGATGCCTTTGCTGGATTCCTAGCTGCTGGCAAGGTACTTGATCCGCTCTCGATCTCTGCGACGCTGACCACAATTACAACGTGCCACGATAGCCAAGGTCGTCTAGTTACTGCTGACGGCAAGCTACTTGCTGGTACTGGTGGACCAGCTGCAACGCTACTGATCTTCGGAATGTTGTTTGTCTTGGGCGGTGCGCTTCTTTTATGGCGCACTTGCTCTGGGCGAGCAGCACAGACACGCCGTGGAGCCGCCAGCTTTCGCAGCAGCGCGACATTAGCAACGTGTGCAGTAGTACTGCTATCGGGCTGTCAAGCTGCTACCACGACAGCTGGAACTTCACCAAGCTCTGCTGAAACCAGCGCTGCAGCAGCGAGTGCAACCTCAAGTGCACCTCGTAAAGACCCACGTACGATCACTGGCGAGAGCAGCGTTACTGAACTTGGTGACGTAGAACCTGCCGCTGAGAATGTAAAACCAGCACTTCCGGTCACCCTTACAGATGATCGTGGACGTAATGTGACAGTTAGCGATGTTTCTCGGATCATCACTCTTGATATCACGGGAACCTTGAGCCGTACCGTTGCCGGTCTAGGCCTTGGCAAGAACATTGTTGGACGCGCTGTTACCTCTACAGAGCCAGCCCTAGCGGCTCTCCCTGTAGTCAGCCGCGGTCCTGCGGTCAATGCGGAAACTGTCATCTCGTTAAATCCGACGGTGGTCTTGACCGACGCCTCAATTGGGCCAGAGGACACGCTCAAGCAGATTGAACAGGCTGGTATTGCGGTGGTCTATGTGACTCAGGCCAGTACTGCCACAGAGATCTCAGCCAAGTTCAAGGCAATCGGGCACATCCTTGGCGTTGAAGCAGCAGGCGCTGCTCTGGCTGAGCGCACAGCACACGAGATCGAGCAGATCACTACTAAGGTGAGCTCGATCAAACCAGACAAGCCACTACGTGGAGTTTTCCTCTACGCGCGTGGAAGTGGGGTATTCCTCATTGTCGGCAAGGAACATACTGCATCTTTCTTTGATGGTTTAGGAGTGCAGGATATGGCCAATGAGCAAGGCGTAACCAGCATGATGCCGGCTACTGCAGAGGCACTCGCAGCGATGGACCCCGAGGTTATTTTCGTCATGCGTGATGCATTGACTACAGCTGGTGGTGTTGATGGTCTGCTTGCCAAGCCAGGTATAAATCAGACAACTGCTGGAGAGAAGCGTCGCATCATCATCATTCCTGATGGCCAGGCGTTGTCCCGCGGACCACAATACGGTCAGAACCTTGGTCTGGTGTCCCAGGCTTTGTACGGATTGTGATGTCGAATAATGCAGTAACCACGAAGACGGCCGTCGAGCCCAGCCCACAGCTGGTGCTGGCTCGACGCGCCCGTCTCCGGGTGTTAGTGACGATCATGTTGATCGTGCTTCTCATCGGAGCAGTTTTATTTTCAATCGCTGTCGGGCAATATGCAATGTCTCCTGCTGAGATCTGGCAGGTTATTAAAGGCGCTGTCGGTGGAGAGACTAGTTCACGTAGTTCACGAGTCTTACTCCAGATTCGGGCTCCTCGGGTCGCTCTGAGTCTGCTTGTCGGTGCAGCCTTGGGGATGGCTGGAGCATTACTACAAGCTCTCTTTGCTAATCCGCTAGCGGATCCTGGTGTCATCGGTGTTTCTTCAGGTGCGGCTCTTGGTGCAGCGGTTGCTTTAGCAATTGGCTGGGCTCCGTTCGGAGAAGCAACCGTTGCAATAGCGGCAATTGTTGCTGGTTTGGCTACCACTTTGACGCTGTACCGGCTGGCTCGAGGCCCGCGCGGTGTCCGAACGTTATCGCTATTGCTGATGGGTATCGCAGTGAACGCTTTAGCCGGCGCAGGTATCTCTATCGCCGTATTCTTCTCATCGTCAGCTACTCGCGACCAGATCGTCTTTTGGCAGATGGGTTCGCTCAACGGAACTATGTGGCCGTCGGTAGTTGTGGTGGCGGTACTCGTAGCACTGGGATCTATTGGAGCGGTGGCTGTTAGCCGCAAGATTGATGTGCTTGCTCTTGGTGAACGGTCTGCTTTTCATGCAGGTGTAGATGTGCGACGGCTCCGGCTTGTCACGATTATTGTTGCAGCGGTTCTCACTGCTGCCGCTGTGAGTTTCGCTGGAATTATCTCCTTCGTCGGTCTGGTAGTACCGCATGCGTTACGGCTGGCAGTAGGCCCAAGAAACCGATGGCTGATACCGCTGTCAGGAATTGGTGGTGCGTTGCTGGTCTGTCTTGCCGATATCGCGTCCCGCAACCTCTTACGTGGCGTGGATATGCCTATCGGTATCTTTACCGCTGTCGTTGGCGCCCCGACCTTCTTTCTCTTGTTACGCCATAGCTTGAATCATGGAGCAACACGATGACTACAACGATTGGGCTTGAAGTCCACGATGTCCACGTCGAATTGGGCGGGCGCAGCATCGTAACCGGTGCTAATCTCCAAATCCCGTATGGACAGTTGACGGTGATGATTGGACCGAATGGTGCCGGTAAATCGACACTCCTCGATGTGCTTTCTGGGTCAGCGACGCCACAGCAAGGTGAGGTGTTTTGTGATGGCAAGCCGCTGTCTTCGTACACGGCTTCACAGTTAGCCCGTAGACGGGCTGTCATGCTTCAAGATACAACGGTGGCGTTCTCTTATCCGGTGCGCGAAGTCGTGGCAATGGGGTGCCAAGGCGATGACGAACAAGCTCGTATAGCTGTTGATGAGGCGCTAGCCCTACTCAAGATTGAGCATCTACAGGCTCGCGACGTGATGACGCTTTCTGGTGGTGAGCGCGCCAGGGTAGCAATGGCGCGAGTGGTAGCTCAGGGTGCAGAGATTTTGCTTCTAGACGAGCCAACAGCAGCTCTGGATATCGGACATCAAGAGCATGTCATGACAGTTTGTAAAAACTTAGCGGAGGCAGGTAAAGCCGTTTTAGCGATCGTGCATGATCTAGACCTAGCTTTTGCGCATGCAGATCGGGTGGCAATTCTGGTAGATGGTCGGATAGACCGGGTTGGTTCGGTAGATGAAATGCGTAATTCGCAGTTACTTACAGATACCTATGGCTGGCCAGTAGATGTACTTCAGCATGGGCAGCGGCAGCGGGTATTGCCACGTCGCGGCGAACCAGATCACCAGGCCGAGCTTGAGGAGCGATTATCGTGAAGCGAGATCGGCGACGTCGCATCACCAGTGATGCTGGGCAACGTACAGTTTTTATGGTTGCCGGTATTCGGATCGGAAGGGCGCTTGGGACCGGATTAGTGCTGGTCGGCCTCGCACATTTATTGTCACAAAATATGCAAGGCCAGCCACCTCGACTCAGCGCACTTGTACTACCGATTACAGGCATAGTATTCGCGGTGTTCTGTTCTGCGGCAGAGATCATGGTAGGTGGTCGAGGTGCTAGATCCGAGGAATCACGATTGCGGCAACGATTGCTCCGTTCGGTTTTCTCTCGGCCAGGTATCGGGCGTGATGACGGTTCCAGTGCTCGCACCGTGACGTTGATGACAGATAGCATCGAACGGGCCTGTGAGTTTCGACAGGTATTTTGGGGCGCCACGGTTGCAGCGTTGCTTGTTCCCGTAGTCACTGCGATCATCGTGGCTTTGGCTATTGATCGGTTTGTTGGCTTAGTCATGGTGGGTCTATACCCGCTAGTTCCGGCAATGATCGTGGGTTTTATGCGGCTCTTTCGAGGCCGTTCGAGGGCTTCTCATCAGCAGCGTGGACGGTTGGCTTCGCGCTATATGGACGCTTTGCGCAACCTTGGTTTGATTCGGCTGCATGGGGCTGGGCCACGTGTTGAGTCCGAGCTACGTGAGCAGGGAGAAAAGAACCGGCTTGCGATTATGCGGCTCCTGGCTGGTAACCAAGTGGTCATTATTGTTGTTGATGGACTTTTCTCATTGGTTTTGGTGGCTGCGGCAGCAGTTTTGGCGACATTGCAGTTACGGGCTGGGCAATTGGATCTTGCAGCTACATTGTCCATCGTTTTGCTGACTGTGTTGCTATTGGAACCGCTGGAACAAGTAGCAGCTTTCTTCTACATCGGTATGGGTGGGATAGCTGCCGAGAAGGCGCTTGGGAAGGCACTTGCCACACCAACGTCGCACAATGCCGTTGAGCTAAATGCCGCTGCTACCACCGATGCTGATTCAGCTGCTGTAGTTCTCTGCGATGTTTCCTGCGGCTATGACGGGCGCGCGGTGCTATCCGATGTTGATGTCAATGTCCCAGAAGGAGCTCGGGTTGCGGTAGTTGGCCGTAGCGGAGCTGGGAAATCAACGCTTTTAGCAGTACTTGCTGGACGCTGCCAACCTTTAGCTGGGAGCGGTCGGGTAGCAGGTGTACCGCTAGGGGAGAAGCTAGCGTTGCGGAGGCAAAGCGCTATTCTGAGCCAACGTACCTGGCTTTTTAGCGGAACTATTGCCGATAATCTGCGTTTAGCTTTGCCAACGGCAAGCGCAGCTCAGATGTGGGCTGCGTTGGAGCAGGCTGATCTCGCTGACGACGTACGTCTGATGCCGCAGCAACTAGATAGTGACGTTGGCGAGCGAGGTAGTCACCTATCCGGCGGGCAGGCACAGCGATTGGCATTAGCTCGGGCGCTATTGTCTCAGCGTCCAGTCTTGTTGCTAGATGAACCTACTGCTCATATTGATCGAGATTCCGAACGCCGCATCATAGAGGCGGTTGAACGTCTTGGTCGGCAGAAGACCGTAGTGATGTCTACCCACCGGCTCGCGCTGACTAACGGCGTTGATCAGTTGTGGCGGGTAGAAGCCGGACACGTTGAGGTTGCTTCATGAATCCAGATATTGAGCCGAGTCTTCCGCGACTTATACGTTGGATGACCGGGATCACGCGACCTGTACATGCTCCATTACTAGTTTCAGCAGTGATGCGGATCGTACATTTGATCGGCAACATCGCCATGCTTGGATTGGCTTGTGGCGGTGTCATTATGGTGGCCCAAGGGCGTTGGAGCCTGACGTCTTGGGGGATGGGCCTCCTCGCAGTTGCTGCAATAAAAGCCTCATGCGCGTATTTCGAGCAGCTTACGGGTCATTACGTGGCATTCAAAGCGTTAGAGCTGTTGCGGACCCATGCTTTCGCAGCGCTTTGGCCAGCGGCCCCAGCGGTGCTTCAGGAGGAACGTAGCGGTGATCTTTTCACCAGCCTTACTCGAGACATTGATCGTATTGAGGTGGTTTATGCTCACACGTTTGCTCCATTAATAGCGGCATTTGTGGTACCTGGAGCGGTATTAATTGGTACAGGCTTCTGTGTTAGTTGGCTTGTGGTTGCAGTCCCTGCTCTATGTATGGTGGTTCTTAGCTGCGGCTTATTATTGGTGGGAACTCGGGCCAGTATGGCATCGACTGCAAGAACTTTGGAGCTACGTCGTGATCTTGCCCAGCACGTGACAGATTCAGTGTTCGGAGCGGAAGAGGTAACCAGCTACGGCCGTGAAAACGACCGGCTCACTGCGATGGGGGAACTCGACGCTGCAGTGGGGCAGGCTGCTGCTGTAGCTCGTCGTCACGTTGCCGTTAAGGCTGCGCTCACAACGGGGGCTAGCTTGATTGCAACTATGTGGATTGCCTATATCGGGCTGTGGCAAGGGCTAGATCTGGCTCTTGTCTGTGCTCTAACAGCGGGATCGCTGAAACTGTCTGAGGGGCCTGCCGGTCTGCGTGATGCCGTTAGCTACTTAGACCATTCGTTTGCGGCTGCCCGTCGGATGTGGCGGTTATGTAATCGTCCATTGCGGGTTCCTGATGAAGGGCAGACGAGTTTGCCTAGCGGTGCATTGGCAGTGGAATGGGAGAACGTTAGTTACCGCTACCCAGAATCTACTCGTGATGCTGTAAAGCAGGTAAGCATTAAGGTTCCAGCGGGCAGTCATGCAGTGATCATGGGCAATAGCGGCTCAGGTAAGTCATCGTTAGTGCAACTACTGCAACGATGGGATGATCCCACAAGCGGCACGGTACTTCTTGGTGGTATTCCTGTTACTCAGATTCCTTTGGACGAGCTACGTCATGCAGTGGTCTTTGTCAGCCAACGAGTTGATTTGCTTTGCACGAGTATTGCGGAGAACCTTCGTTTAGGGAATCCGCAGGCGAGTGAGGCTGATCTATGGGAAGCACTTGCAGCGGTTGAGATGGAAGCTGAAATTGCTGCCACGGCTGATGGCTTAGACACGCAAGTAGGCGAGGCTGGTACTGGGCTATCGGGCGGTCAGGCTCAGCGGCTCTCGCTTGCGCGAGCATTACTCATGAAGCCACGAGTTCTTGTGCTTGACGAGTTCACCTCCAGCATTAATCCAGAGTTGGAAGCTCAAATCCGGATGAACCTACGACGTTGTTGCCCGAATGTGACCATGGTTGAGGTCTCGCATGGCAGTGAGCATATGGTTGATGCTGACCAGATCGTGCTCCTTGATGCCGGACAGCGTGTCGCTGCTGAAGCCGAAGAACGTGTCCCCCTGGCCTAACCTCTGCTTTATCGCCCCTCAACCTTCATATGCAAGGGCTAAGGGGAGGACAGCGGTAGCACCAGCACGACGTAGGAGTTGCGCACAGACGGTGAGAGTCCAGCGAGAATCGACAAGATCATCAACCAGCAATACCGGGCCTGGATTATTTGCTAGCCAAAGAGACATAGCGTCAGGTATTCCAAAATGCCCCCAGACGCCTGACAATCGGTAAGCCGAGTTGCCACCTGGGTTCCCAGTCGGACCGCCGTTGAGCAAAGACAATGGCCCAAGATCTGCCATGCGGCCAAGACTTGCTAATGCTGATGCGGTAGAGCCAATGAGTTGCGGATGCCGCCGAGATGGAACCCAAGCCACTGCGATAGGACGATCTTGCCAATCCCAGTCGCGCAAAACCGGGATACACAGCGTGATGATGTCATCAGGTACGGGGGCATCTTCAGCAAGGATAAGCGACCGCAATCGCTGCCCGATACCAAGATCGGAAAAGCGAGCCAGCGCTCGCCCGGAAGCTGCCCCATCAGAGATCTTGCCTTTGGCTGGAATCTTTAGCCGATCCATCCCAGTAGGCCACTGAAGCCTCGGCTCAATCTCGATACCAGGACGCAACATCGCTTGGCTAACAGAATTGGCTTTGTTCTCATCGACAGATGAATCAACCCAAGGACCAGAACACACATCACAGCGGTTACAAGGGTGTGCTGCTGGATCATCGAGTGCAGCAGTCAAGAACTCCATGCGGCAGCGGGAGCCGCGTTGATAGTCCAGCATCAGTTCTTGCTCGCGGGTCCGCGCTTCGGCTACACGCTGGTAGCGTTCCGTGTCATATTTCCACGGCTTTCCGGTTGTTACCCAACCGCCCTTCACTCGTTGCACGGCGCCATCAACATCGAGCACCTTGAGTAATAGTTCAAGACGTGTTCGACGTAGATCGACGAGTGTTTCAAGCACGGGTACCGAGAGCGGCTTTGCTGCGTGCTCAAGTGCGCTAATAACAGCGCTAGCTTTTTCCTGATCAGGCATAGAAGCGGTCGCAAAATAGTTCCAGATTTCTTTATCTTGCATGGTCGGCAGCAGTAGGACATCGGCAGCAGATACGCCACGACCAGCACGCCCAATATGTTGGTAATAGGCCACGGGCGAGCTAGGTGCCCCCAGATGAATCACGAAGCCAAGGTCTGGTTTATCAAAACCCATGCCCAGGGCTGAGGTTGCGACGAGCGCTTTGATCTTATTGTGGCGTAACTCTTCTTCGCGCTGAGCTCGTTCGGCAACGTCGGTGCGGCTTGTGTAAGCCTTTACATCATGTCCAGCATCACGCAGCACAACGGCGAGATCTTCCGCTGCCGCGACAGTCAAGGTATAGATGATGCCTGATCCTCGGAAATCATCAAGGTGCTGGGCAAGCCAGGCTATGTGCGTCTGGGCCTTGGATAGGTCGAGAACTCCTAGTCGCAGCGAGTCTCGGGCCAGGGACCCGCGAATGGTGAGAACTTTGTGTCCTCCTGCGCCAAGCTGATCTGCAATATCGCTGACTACTCGGGCATTGGCTGTTGCGGTAGTTGCCAGTACGGGAGTGTTGGCAGGAAGATCTGCTAAAAGATCCCTAATGCGACGATAGTCTGGGCGAAAATCATGGCCCCAGTCAGAAATGCAATGGGCTTCGTCGACGACAAGTAAGCCACAGCGGTGAGCCAAGCCCGAGAGCTGTTCATCTCGGAATGTGGGGTTGTTGAGACGTTCGGGTGAGATCAAGAGCACATCGACCTGATCAGCGCAGAGCGCAGCGAATACATCGTCCCATTCAGTGGTATTTGCTGAGTTCAAGGTAACAGCACGTACCCCGGCCCGCTGAGCAGCAGCGATCTGGTCACGCATTAACGCTAATAGGGGAGAAACGATGATGGTTGGCCCGGCGCCCGCAGCTCGGCGTAGCTGTGTGGCAACGAAATACACTGCTGACTTGCCCCAGCCGGTGCGCTGGACAACGAGTGAACGCTGGCGGTCCTCGACGAGTGCCAGGATAGCTTCGAGCTGGCCTTCATGAAAGACCGCATCAGTCTTTCCGACGAGCCGGCACAGCGCTTTGTGCGCTTGCTCGACGATTTGGGCCGGTGAGGTATCAGTCATGTTCCACATCGTAGATGCAGGGTCTGACAATCTCGATTCCATCGAAGAACACAAAGGTTGAAACTAGGCTGATGAGCATATTTTCCACATTGCGGCCATCGAGGATCAAGATCTTCTTCTATGGGATAAACTAAATGGTGCCAGACGCCAAAGAGGCCAGGGAATCCGGTGCGATACCGGAGCTGACGCGCAGCGGTATGACGGACGAAAAAGGTATACGCCACTGGGAGTAATCCTGGGAAGGTTCCTGATTTCGGATGATGTCGAGCCCGAAAACCTGCTGGCAAGATACTCACATCCGTGAGCATTTTAACGATTTGGGCCTCGCGACTTAGGCCTTCCGTGAGTACAGGAGTTTTTATGCGTGTTGTTTCGCGTCGCCTCATTTTTATTGGACCAGTGCTGGCTTTAGCTCTGTCTGCTTGTGCTGGTTCGCCAGAAGGCAATTCCACCAGCTCTCCCACCGCGGCATTCACGCCCGTGACCGTGACTAACTGTGGTCAGCAAGTAACCGTAAATAAGCCACCACAGAAGCTGGTGACACTAAACCAAGGGGCTACAGAAGTAGCGTTATCTCTGCAACTGCAAGATCGGATGGTAGGAACTGCCTATTTAGACGATACGATTTCGCCTAGCAATGCTGATGCATATAAGAAAGTTGCAGTTCTCAGCCAGAAGTACCCGACCAAAGAACAGTTCCTAGCTACAGGTCCTGATTTTGCTTACGCTTCGTATAGCACAGCTTTTGCCGAGAAGAATATTGGTACTCGCGAAACAATCGCAAAAGATTCTATTGGTACTTATCTCAGTCCTTTCGGCTGCCCTAAGGGGACAGCAAAGGCTGAAGCCACCTTTGAGAATGTCTGGAGCGAAGTTTCCGATATTGCTGCGATTTTTGGGGTTACTGATCGGTCAGAAAAGCTCATTGAGTCGCAAAAGAAACAACTCGATGAAGTTCGTCAGAAGTCTGCTGGTAAAGAAAAAAAGATTTTCTGGTTTGATTCCGGGGACAAGACCCCATTCGTTGGTGCTGGCTCAGGTGGCCCGCAGCTTTTGATCAAGGCCGTGGGTGGGACTAACATCTTCGAAAAGCTTTCGGGTGGATGGGCTGACGGCTCCTGGGAGGATGTTGTTGCAGCAAAGCCAGATGTCATCGTTTTTGCAGAGGCTTCGTGGGATACCGCAGCAAAGAAGCAGGCTTATCTTGAAGCCGATCCAGTGCTTAGCCAGCTAGATGCCGTAAAAAATAAGCGTTACGTGGTAATCCCATTTAGCGCTACCACCCCAGGCGTCCGCTTGGCAGAAGGTGCCAGCCTACTCAGCGATCAGCTAGCCAAATTACCTAAGTGAGTATTCGCCGAAGTCCACGCTTTCAGTGGTTTTTAGCACTCATGCTGGCCGTCGCTCTGACGGCCAGCATGCTGTTCGTGCTTACTTTGGGCTCTGTCGGTTTACCCGCAGAGCAGGTCTGGAATGTTGTTGCCCGTCGCTGTCATTTACCCTATTCCGGGCAGGTGACAGTTCTTGATGACCGTATTATTTGGCAACTCCGGTTGCCCCGAGTTATGGCAGCCGCTGCAGTAGGTGCAATTCTGGCGCAATGTGGTGCGGTATTGCAATCTTTAACAGGAAATGATTTAGCTGATCCATATTTGCTCGGAATCTCTAGCGGTGCATCAGTGGGAGCGGTTGGTGCCATTGTGCTGGGCTGGTCTATTCCTGGCCTTACAAGTACCGCGTCAATATCAATTCTGGCTTTCGTCGGTGCGTTGGCATCTTTGATATTAGTTCTCTTGCTTGCTACAGATAAGTCTGGAGCTTTGCCACCAGAACGAACAATACTTTCAGGTATCGCAGTAGCCCAAATCGCGGCAGCTTTCACCACCTTAGTAGTGATGGTTTTTGCTGATAAAGATGGTATGCGTTCGGTCAGTGTATGGACGCTTGGTTCCTTCGCTGGAGTTCGTATTCCCGACGGTCTTTTCGTAGTCATTGTTGCTTTCATCTGTATTCTTGGTCTGATCCCAGCCGCTCGGATTTTAGATGCTTTTGCTTTTGGTGAAACAACTGCACAGACGCTTGGCGTTAATGTGGTGAAAGCTCGGTGGATACTTTTGATCGGTTGTGCCTTAGCGACGGCAGGCACAGTGGCTGCGGTTGGCCCTATTGGGTTCGTGGGATTGATGATTCCACATGGTGTGCGTCTTCTTGTCGGTCCAAAACATCGAGCATTGCTGCCGCTTTCTGCTCTTGCTGGCGGGCTCTTGATGGTATGGGCCGATACGGTAGCGCGTTCAATCGTCCCTGGAAGAGAGATCCCGATCGGCGTAGTAACTTCGGCTCTAGGTGCCCCGGTTCTTGTTTTCTTATTGCGCTGGCGAGGAAAATCTAGATGAGAATTGAAACGCGAGATCTGACCTGGAAAGTTAATCAGAGAGCCATTATTGAATCGGTGAGCTTAGCTCTAGAGCCAGGAGTCATCACTGGAGTAGTTGGACCTAATGGTTCTGGGAAAACTACCCTGCTGCATCTGATAATGGGACTACGAAAACCATCAGAAGGAACAGTCCTTTACGATGAGCAGCCAATAGCATCGCTATCATCTAGAGCTCGTTCGCGACGGGTGGCATTATGCGAGCAGCACCCCCAGACTCATCTGGAATTAACCGTTAGAGAGATAGTCGGGCTGGGGCGGTTACCTCATATTGGACATTGGCCCGGAGCGAAAGATCCTCATATTGGCGTGATCGAGGAGGCGCTGAAACTTGCTGAGGTAGAACATTTAGCAGACCGAAGTTGGGCAACGTTATCTGGCGGGGAACGTCAACGAACACAATTAGCGCGTGCCATCGCTCAAGAGCCCGAGGTGCTCATGCTTGATGAGCCAACAAATCATCTTGATCTGCGCCATCAGATTTCACTGATGGAGACGATCGGATGCCTCGGATTGACTACTGTTGCCGTATTACACGACCTGGATCTAGCGGCAGCTTTCTGCGATCGTCTTGTGGTCATGCATGAAGGACACATGGTTGCGCATGGTCCTACTGCTGAAGTTCTCAATCCTGAACTCATTGCTGAGGTTTTTCGGGTGACGACCGAAGTTACTACCTCGGATCGTACCCGAGTTATCTGGCATGGACTTACCCAATGACATCACAGACCAGCCAGATCATCGTCGTGTTATTGACTAGAGACGATATCGATCATGCACACCGGCTACGCAATATTCTCCCTGATGGGGCATGCCTTGCGGTTCTGCAAGCATGCGGGCTTCCTACATTAACGAGCGCGTTGGATAGTTTTGCGGCGGGTAGCAGCAACCAGGTACGTGTCATTTGCTGGTCAGCGAACCCGCGTAGTCAGCGTTCTTGGGTAATTAGAGTGGTGAGCCATTGGCTGCGCAATGGGGGATCATTGCCAGTTTTTGTCGATGCTGTCACCTGCCATGATGCCGATGAGCTGCGCGAACATCTTGTACATGACAGTGTGGAGGCTCATGCCATCGGTCCAGATGAGGCTCCGCTAAAGTCTCCTGCTTGGGATAACCCGCCAGACTTCCGACATCATGTTTTGGTTTGTCGCGGTCCTCGTTGCTCGGCTCACGGCGCAGATGCGATCGCTGCTGAACTCACCGCAGAGCTGGCACGTCGTGATCTACTCGATAAATCAGTTTTGGTGACGCAAACAGGCTGCATGTTTCCGTGCAACCGGGCGCCGCTGATTGTGGTTTACCCTGATAACGAGTGGTATGAATCCTTGACGATTGAGGATATCGCGTGGTTCGTTGATCGGTTAGAAGTCGATAAAGATGAGCGAACGGGGCCTTCGTCTTGGATTAGGCTTCAATGAGCGAATATCTGGACTATTCCCTTACCTATTGACAAGACTTTCACCACCGTTGGCAGACATTGCTTCTGCGATGATGCGTGAGTTCTCGCGCCACATACCAATGGGAATTATGGGCAAGGTATCAGCCCATAGGTAGGACATGACACCACGCGCTTGCATCATTCCAAGTGTGCGTGCATGCCAATGTTCTCCGCCATCGTTGAAGCGTCCGTAATGGAGGCGTGCTACACCTGGAACCTGTTTGAGGGCACTGTTCAACCGCTGCAACACTGATCCGAGGGATTCAAGAATTTCTGGCGGTGCGGTATCAAGCGTGGTGTGTTCGTTAAGCGTCACATTTCCACCAAAAGGCATCCCGATATCTGCAAAAGACGTGATGTGCCAGAAATCGTCATGCCAGATCCAGCTCTTGTTAGGTTCGCAATGCCAACACGCTTCTGGTTTGCCCCAGCGCGGATACCTGGAGCAAGCATTGGTTCGAGCGGAAGCAAGGTGAGGCTAGCAAAGCTTGGAGCGGATGACGAGAATCGAACTCGCGTAATCAGTTTGGAAGACTGAGGCTCTACCATTGAGCTACATCCGCA
>CAMQXE010000008.1 GCA_947038745.1 uncultured Propionibacteriaceae bacterium
CCGGCGCCCGTCGTCACTCCGGAGCCTGCGCCTGTCGTTCCCCCAACTCCGGAGCCCACGCCAGTTGTCACCACCCCGACGCCCACGCCAGAACCGACACCCGTCGTGACTCCTGAACCGGCTCCGATTGTGACCGAAGCTCCAGCAGCTCCTGCCGTGATCACCCAGGTCGATCCAACTCAGCAAGCACAAGATCCAAACATTGCTTCTATCGGGTCTTCCGCCGTTGTCGTTGAGGAAAACGTATCTGAGCCAGTCGCAGCTATCATGACCCCCATGGCGGTCCCAGCCATCTCGTCGTTAATGGCTATCTTGGACCAGCCACTTGTCACAGTTGAAGCTGCTAAAGATCCAGCTATGCTTCCGATCAAGTTCACCGAGCACAACGGTCGCATCGTTGAGTTCCGTGGCCGTGTTGCGGAGATCATCGTATGATGTCGCGGGAGGAACTAGCCCGCTACGTTGATCACACTTTGCTCAAGCCAGAAGCAACGTCAGCAGATATTGCTTGCCTCGTAACAGAAGCTATGACGCTTGGCACCTACTCGATCTGCGTTAGCCCCGCGTTCCTCCCACTGAAAATTACCCATCCTGGAGTTCTGCTAGCCACTGTTTGTGGATTCCCCTCGGGGAAGCACTCGGCAGCAATCAAAGCTGCGGAAGCCGCTGCTTGCGTAACTCATGGCGCTGATGAGATCGATATGGTGATCGATCTTGGCCAGCTATTAGATGGCAAGCTTGCAGCAACTGAGCAGGAGATCCGCCTGGTAAAAGAAGCAAGTGGTGACGCCCTAGTTAAGGTCATCATTGAATCCGCAGCACTCACTGACCAGCAGATCATTGACGTCTGCAAAGTCGCTGAGCAAGCTGGAGCGGACTTCGTCAAGACCTCAACTGGTTTCCATCCTGCTGGCGGAGCTTCGACTCATGCCGTCGAATTAATGCGAGCAACTGTGGGGAATCGCCTAGGGGTCAAGGCCGCTGGCGGAATCCGCACCGCTGCAATGGCTCTAGAACTTATAGATGCAGGAGCAACCCGTCTTGGGCTATCAAGTACCAAGGCCATTCTTGAGGGGATGGTTTCCTAACCTAGAACGTATTGATCTAGTCACACACCCGCTAAACGACGTCTCTGATGAGGCGTCATTTAGCGGTTTCAGATATAAAACCCTGAACCGGGTTTGAGATAAAGACAGCAAAAAGGGCCCGCAGCGATGCGGGCCCTTTTTTGCAAGCTCACGAGTACTAGCCCCCACCCCCGTGGCTTAAGTCTCGCGACAGTTCAATTCTCGCAAAATACTGGCTCAATTGGGAGTGTTTGTATGTCCCCAAAATAGGGGACACTAGGCGTGAACTGAGAACTCCCGCTCCCCCATACGGACGATATCGCCGTCCCCAACCCGCACCGGCTCGCCCTCTGGGCAATCCTTCATTGCGTCCTTTGGGCCAGCCAATGTGCCATTAGTTGAGCTGCAATCAGTCACAACAACGCCATCGGCATCGGCATACACCACCAGGTGCATCTTGGACACTGTAGGGTCCTCGATGATGATCACCTCATCGCCTTCATTAGCCAATGGCGCACGACCGATGACGAGCATGCCGTCAAGCTCGGTGGTGCGTCCGTCGTCGAACTCCAAAGTCCACGCCATGGTTCCTCCAAAAATCGTATAGCGAGAGTCTAGTTGTCTATTGCCTTGCGGCGGGCCAACTACGCGACGTCGATAACATTCCAGTTGAGGTAGCTGCGCGATGCGGTGGGGCCACGCTGTCCTTGGTAACGCGAGCCAGAAGCACCCGCACCATACGGAGCCTCCGCTGGGCTAGAAAGCTGGAAGAAGCACAACTGCCCAATCTTCATACCCGGCCAGAGCAGGATCGGCAAGGTCGCGACATTCGACAGCTCTAAGGTGATGTGCCCAGTAAACCCAGGATCAACAAAACCCGCAGTCGAGTGCGTCATCAAGCCCAAGCGCCCAAGCGACGATTTGCCTTCCAACCGCGCAGCAAGATCATGTGGCAAGGTGACACGCTCATACGTAGAACCAAGCACAAATTCACCTGGATGCAGCACGAACGGCTCCCCCGCTGGGACATCAATCAACTTGGTGAGCTCATCTTGGGCTTGAGATGGGTCAATTGTTGGGTAGCGATGGTTCTGGAATACGCGGAAACCCTTATCCAAGCGCACGTCGATCGACGCAGGCTGGATCATGGTGGGGTCATAAGGATCAAGAACAACATCGCCTTGGTCTAGGCGAGCGCGTAAATCGCAGTCAGCAAGCAGCATGTCTCGAGCCTAGCGGGTACGCGAAAGATAGATCGTATTTTTCCCTAACTGCAAGACTAATCATGATCTATAGCTCAGGAGGTAGTCTTCGGGCTCGGCTACGAACTGCATTTTGTGGCCATAGAGCAGGTCTGCACCGGTCACTCTGTACTCGAATGGAGGACGGCAATCCGTGCCCCCTGCTTGAAATTCATGAGTTTATTCATCACATCGTATTTACTGAGGCAATTCTACCTGACAAAGGCTTGAGCCAATACGTTCGCAGAGGGCTCGAACCTCATTGCAACATGGATCCCACGTGGGTTTCAAACCCCCATCGGCGACTACCTCCAACACTTCATTTTGGCAACCGCAGAAACTCACCAACTCGCTCCAGGCAACGAAGATATCTCGTCGTCGGCTATTCTGTCGTCAATCCACAGCTCCTCAGGGTGAACACAGCCTCACACCCCAAAGCTAGATCGTGATTTGAGTTGAGCACAACTGAAATCACGATCTGAAAATCAGGATTTACGCTCGCGAGGAAGAGAGCGACGGACACGCAAGAGGCCAGCTTAGTCATCCGGAGAACCCTGGCGGTGGCAGGAGCAGCTATTACCACATGAATGAGCTAAAGGCCCCTTTGCTACGTTCCCCTTTCTAAGGTCGCACACCACCTGCAACAGCTACCCAACCAGCAGAGTCTCATCCGTGCGCCCCTATAAAGATAGGCCGAACATGGCTATTCAAATCAAAATACGCCAGTCATAAGATAGATCCGCCAAGTCAACCAGAAGCTTCACCCTGCGGCGAGTACCACAACATTCATATCTAGTACGAATAACAGTTTGATAAAAAACCAGTAAGGCACATTGATATTTTCTCGATAAATGAAAAAATCAGACTAGGGAACAGCAGTCCCGCTAAACGAATGGAGTACCTATGAATATCAATCTCCGGATTGCAGCAGCTCCTCTTGCAGCATTTATCGGAGCAGCAGGATTCCTTGCAGCCCAGCCAGTATCTATCGCACAAGCAGTAGATTACGGTTGCTCAAATGCTGCAGTCTGCGCTTACGACCATGCCTGGTATGGCGGGCAGAGCATTTCCGGCGCCAGGGGCGTTTGTGGATTCGAGGTGGATCTTGCTCCAACGGGTATGAATGATCGGATTTCTTCCGTCGCTGACTTCTCTGGACACCAGCAGGGTTTCTTCCAGCATAGCAACGCAGGAGGCTGGAAGTACACCGTTAGCCCCTGGGCCAAAGTAGGCTATGTCGGCAATGACTACAATGATCAATTCTCCAGCTTCATCTGGACCGGCTAGATGAGCATATGGCGGCCCTAGAAGTCTAGGGCCGCCCCTTAAGCTAACGAAGACCAAGAGGAGTTTGAAGTGCACAAGAAATGGCTTAACGTAGCAGTTCTTACGATGTCGGCAACTGTCTTTCTAGCAGGCTGCTCCGGGACGGATCGACGCAACCAAAGGACACCGGAATCAGAGCCATCCATTGTGTCCAATTCTGCTGTTTTAAATACACAGACTGCAGCTATCTCTCTTCCATTGGACCGCTACGCTATGTCTGAAAACGATGTGCACATCATGCAAGCAGCTCAGAATATCCAGTTTGAGAAGTGCCTATCCCCCAACCAATCGACCAGCGAGACAGCCCGACAAAATGCACGTGCTTCCCTCATTATACCTGCCGCTAGCAGGGACTGGATCTACGGGCGATGGGCAGCCACAGGCCCAGCAGGTCTCGGTGCTCCCAGCAGTCACTTCACGCTAGGGAGCGGACTTAATCCCGACCCTACGACAGCAAACCAATGCGTGGAAACACCTGAGATGAAGAGCCTTGAGCCCGTCACTCGCTACTTAGGAACGCAGGGTGAACTTCAGAAACTTCCATCTCTTTCCTTCGCAACTTACAAACAGTCCATGACCGATTCTCGAATGATCAGCCTAGTCAACCAGCGATCCCAATGCATCAAGAAGCGGGGCTACCAGGTGGATGAAACTCCAATCCAAGGAGTAGTCAGCACGAAGGATGGAGCCGAGGATAAGGAAGCTGCGCTGATTGTTGAGGCCACGTGCTCTGATGAGTTAAATTTCACTCAGCGCGCCGCGGACATCACCGCTAGCTACCAGCTCCAGGAGATAGAGAAGAATAAGGCTGAGCTACAGGCCATTAAGGCTACCTGCGACAAACGGGTGGAGAGCGCCAAAGCCATCCTCGCAAATGCCGGAATTGCAGTTTAAGATGCGCCTAAAAATCCTGCCTACTGCCCTTGTTAGTTTTCTAGCTGGAGCTCTTATCGCTACGCTCGTGATGGCGCGCATGCACCCTAAACCAGATGTAACACCAATCGCAAATGCCGGAAAAACCATTCGCGTCACCGCTAAAGTTGAGTTGAAGCCAGAGCGCGAGCAGGCATCTGCCGTTGGTAAGGCTCAAGCAGGATTAGTCTCTCCCCTCGCCCCAGCGACCGGAGGCGCTCGCCTGGTCCTCTCTAAACGAGTACTTTCCATCGGAGATACTATCACCATCGGAGCTCTGTTGGGCGAGGCATCGGGAGTACCACTATTCGCCTTTCCTCCAGAATCGCCGATCTATCGTGACATCATGCCGGATTCAAGCGGAACAGATGTCGAGGCTTTGCAGAGAATGCTAGTGGATACAGGGTACCTCGGTATCGCGTCCGGGATAATGGATCCGGCAACATCAACCGCAGTAAAACAGCTCTTCACAGCAACGGGCTACAAGGCACCCGAACAAGTCGGAAAATCTTTTTTTCCCGCAGCCTCTGCCGTAGTACTTCCCCAGGATAACTGCATCGTCTCAAATGCAGCGCCTCCGGGGACGGAGATTACCAAGGATGTGCCCTTCGCCCAGGCGCAGCACAGTACTGCCCTCGCTTCTGCAAGGGTCCCGACGATTTACAAGACAAACTTCGCTTCTGGATCAACCGTATCGATTACGGCCAACGGGAAGGCTCGTACAGAGGCGGTCGTTTCAGAAATGAGTTCTTTTAAGGAAGCTAAAGAAGGCCAGCCCGCTGGCTACGATATCCAAGTTACTCTTCCTGTTGAAGTAGCCTCGGAGTTCATATCTCTACCATCCATTACGATCGAAGAGAAGGCCATCATCGCACAAGCGCCTTCTGTCCCCCTTGCCGCGCTACGCTACGACGAATCGCAGAATCCTTTCGTCCTCAGAGTCTCCTCATCGTCTGAGAACCCCAACGCCGTGGAGCGCATTCCCGTGACGGTCAGGCGGCAGTTTTCGGGATTAGCTGTGATCGAGCCAAATCCAGAACTTCCGGAGGGGACTGATGTTCTCGTTGCTGGGTGATCACGCTCCGACCATACGTATGGGAGAGATCTCAAAGCGGATCCCCGGTTCTGATGGCTCTTATGCTCTGAAGCATATGTGTTGCACCATCAGAAATGGTGAATTTGTTGCCGCGATAGGGCCATCCGGCTCTGGTAAGACCACTTTTTTAAGCATTTGTGGCCTCCTCGATTCACCTAGCTCCGGCTTGTACGAGATCAATGGGACTGACACCAGCTTGCTGTCGGAGCCTGACCGGAACTCTCTGCGCGGAATGATGTTCGGCTTTGTCTTCCAGAATTCATATCTGATTCAGGGCGATTCTGTCGGATCCAGTGTTGCGCTTGGGCTCCGCGTTCGGGGACTCAATCGCTCAGCAAGGAACCTTGCGGTCAGAGAGTCGCTTGCCGCCGTCGGCATGGAGTGGGCAATAGAGAAGCGCGCCGAAGATCTCTCTGGCGGAGAAAAACAGCGTGTCGCTGTTGCCCGTGCGCTTGCGACTTCCCCACCAATCCTCCTAGCCGACGAGCCGACTGGTGCTCTCGACTCTGCCAGTACTGAGAATTTGATCTCTATTCTTCGCGAGGTCAATAGTTCGGGGACAACAATCATCGTCGTCACCCATGACCCTATGGTTGCAAATGCAGCAGATCGACGGCTCACGATTATGGAAGGAGAGCACTGCGATGATAACAAAGCCCCGTAGCAAGACAAGGTATTCGTCCTGCAGGCTCTTGTTGGAGTTCTCTGACTCGTTCTACTCGTGTTTCCTTCGCCCTACTCGCACGTTACTGGTCCTACTTGCGTATGCGCTTGGAGTTGCAGCTCTGATCAGCGCTACCGCTGTGACTGCCTCCACCACGGCCAGTGTTGTTGATCGTCTCACCTCTGCGGCTAGCACACAGCTCCTCGTCAGTACGGTTACCAGCCGGGACCAACCATGGACCCCGAACGATCCCCAGGGCAGTGCTGCTCTGGCTGCTTCCCTCCGGCTCCGTGATCAGTTAAGGTCCCTTGAGGGAGTCAGCAACGCTACAGCAGTCCGAACATTCACAAATGTTCAAAACAGGATCACCCGCGGACCAAGCTCAGCACCGATCACCTATCGCGGGGCTATTGTCATGGCCGAAGCATCGTATCTTTCCAGCAAGGGAATCTCGGCCCGAAGTGGCGACCTCTCCCTTCTCGATCACGCCACGTCTACACCTGCTGTCGTACTCGGAGCCACCGCGGCAGCATCCCTTGATATACGTGATGCTCTACCCGGCCAAATGATCTGGCTCAATGGGTATCCCGTGGTCGTGATCGCGTTGGGATCAGAGACAAGAAATGCCGCAGCCGATGATGCGATCTATCTCTCAGCCGGAACGATGCCTTTTCTCGCTGACCAGCTCAACAGCTGGATTGAAGTGACAGCCATGAAGGGGTACGGTGAGCCACTAGCAAAGGCAATTCCACTAGCACTCTCTCCTGTACATCCTGGTGACATCACCGTCACCGCCGTGTCAAACCTAAGCCAGCTGCAGGCTGGCATTACGAATGATCTTGGACGCCTCTTGAGCATTATCGGCTGGGCGCTCCTTGCATTGTCCACTCTGAGCGCGAGCACCACCATGTACCTAGCTGTGCACCAGCGTAAGGCTGAGATTGCGCTCCGACGCGCAATGGGAGGTAGCCGAGCATCAATTCGTAGGCTTTTCATATGGGAGGGCTTATTTATCGGGACAGCTGGCGGTATCTCCGGTAGCAGCATAGGCGTTGCCCTCAGCGCCTTCCTTGCTCGGTTGCTACACCAGCAGCTTTGCCTGGGAATCATGTTGCCTCTCCGTGGCCTCGCGGTAGGGGTCATTGCAGGGGCTATCGCATCGCTCCTACCCGCAGTGCATGCCGCACGCCAGGACCCGGCAGGAATCCTCCGAGCAGCCTAGGATGCCAGGCCTCCGTAGTTTAGCTCCGCCCTGAACTTCCTGACATCAAAATCCCACAGCGTCTCGGTTGCGTTACCCATGAGGAAGATCGCGACAGCTAGCAGGTCTGCTGAGCCACCCGGAGACCAACCACGCTGGCTAAAGTGCGCATCAGCGGCACGTAACTCAGCGATGAACTGCTCCTGATTAAGCTCCACTGCGAGTAGTTCTCTCGACCAGGCTTGCACATCATGCAACGCATCTATCCCACCGCGCGCGACGAGATTTGAGTCGTCGTTATGGGCCATGATGGCGACCAGCGCCCGGTGCCAGGACCCCGAACGGCGATATTCCTCTAAACCAATAAGCGCATGTGGGAACCCTGCTGCCGCCTCACCTCTAGCGCCACCTTGCCCCGTGACGCGGGTGGGCTCCCCCACCGTCTGAGCCGCAAGAGCCGCTGCCTGAGCAATGTCACCCTGTGTTGCAACCAACAGCCCTAGCGAGTAGATAGCACCCTGATGGGTATTCACCCCGCCCGTAGCTTTGCGCATGGTCTGTTCTGCGGTAATCCCAGCAGCGCGAAGTTCTGGTAACTGTGGGCCAATGGCCTCAGCTTGAGCAAAGAACTCCGCGAGCGCCGCCGCCGAACGTCGAAATGTCGTGATCGTCATATCGTCGTGAGCGCCCGAATTGTCTTGATCAACGAGCCCAGGTTTAGGCGTAAGTTCTGCCTCTTGCAGCAAGGCACTCACGGCAAGCTCTGCCATTGTTGGCTTATCACCAAGCCCAGCAGCGACGATGTCGCGCTGCCGCTGTACCAGTTCCTCAACGCTGTGACGTCGCGAGCGCGCACATTCAGGCGAAGGCCTCTCACAGAGTAAGCAGCGACGTTGTGGCGCACCAAAAGAAGTCCTCGCGAGCGGGCCATGTTCAGTGATGACGTCAATGTCCCACAGCCTTCCCCACGGATGCTCATCTTCAAGACGAATGAGCACCTGCTTCAGATCGCCGGGGTACGCATCCACGCTAAGCAGCAGCTCTGGGCCAGTAGCGCCGTCGTAGCTTTCCAGGTCCCAGATCGGCCACAGTTCAACATCGCGGATGAGGGCAAGGACCTCAGCCTTGCCCTCCGCAAAAATCCGCTGGATAAGGTCGCTGTTCTTTACCGGGCCAGGCGCGACAACGGTAAACGACACGAGCGCCATGTCGCGCTCTTCGATAAGCTCACGCTGCCGGGCCTGACGGGCGTCCCGCCGAGCAACGACCTCAGCCACACTGATCACGCGTTTGCTTTCACCTCATGTACCTCGTCGATAACCGAGCCATCACGGTAGCGAATCACACCAACGACACGCTCGCCAAACTCGATCGGTTTGGGCGCGCCAGCGATTTCGACGGCCTTGGCGTAGAGATCAGCAATCTCGACTACCGGGAGCCCAGCAGCAACTAGCTTCTCCTTGACATCAGGACGGTTCGGATTAACAGCAATGCCGTAGTCGGTAACCAGCACGCCAATATCCTTGCCCGGTGTAACTAGAGTCGTCACCTTATTGACCACTGTTGGAATTCGACCACGCAGCAGCGGCCCAACGATGATCGCTAAGTTAGCGCCCGCAGCAGTGTCGCAGTGGCGCCCATCATGACGCCGTCAGAACCGGTCACGACATTGACGTTGAAGTCCGTATCAATTTCTAGCGCCGACAGGATGCACATATCGACTTGATCGACAGAAGCACCCTTTGACAGCGGGGAGGCATATTCACGGGCATTGATTTCAGTGTGGCGTGGGTTATTCGCCAGTGATTCAGCGGCCACAGAATCAAAACTCTGCACATCAAGAATCCGCTCGATCAGCCCTTGATCGAATAGCTCGATGATGTCGCCAGTAATGCCACCAAGCGCCCACTTAGCTGTAATACCCTTAGCCTTCATTCGCGGGGCAAGGAACTTTGTACAAGCCGTCGATGAGGCACCCGAACCGGTCTGGATCGAGAAGCCCTGCTCAAAGTAGCCAGCATGCTCAATGACATCGGCTGCATAGCGAGCGATAAGGAGTTCGCGGGGGTTCTTCGTCAAACGCGCAGCACCAACTGAGATCTTCGACGGGTCGCCGACCTCATCAACTAGGACAATGATGTCAACCTGGTCTTGCCGAATCGATGCCGGCGTATGCGGATACTCGACCAGTTCTTCGGTGAGTAGCACGACAGTCTGAGCAAACTGCGCATCCACCATGGCGTAACCCAGCGAACCGCAATGAGAACGCCCAGAAACACCATTAGCGTTACCGAACTCGTCGCACTGCGAAACACCAAGGAAGGCAACCGTTGGCTTCAGCTCGCCCGACTGGATCAACGCCACTCGGCCACCATGAGAGTGGATTTGTACCGGCTGCTTGAGGTAGCCGTTCAGCTCCCCAGAAGAGATAGCCTTTGCCAGCGCCCCGCGCATACCAGAGGTATAGATCTGTGAAATAACACCAGCCTTGATGTACTCAACTAGGCCCCCATGGCAGTTATTCAGCGAGCTGGAAGCCAAAGTGAGATCCTTGAACCCCATCTCAGCCAGCACCTTGACCACCTGCAAGATGCACTTATCTCCTTCACGGAAGTGGTGATGGAACGTGATCGTATCGCCATTTTTAAGCCCGGAACGAGTCACAGCATCTTCGATAGAAGCAACAATTTTCGACTGCTTATCGTGATTAACCATGTTTAGTACTCCTTCTTCACACCAGCGGCGCCCAGCGCAATAATGCGACGGGCATCAGCAATGATCGGGCCATCGATCATCTTGCCATTGAGAGAGACAACACCGTTGCCTTCGCGTTCGGCCTGTTCGGCTGCTGCAACGACAAGCTGTGCGTGCGTGAGCTGTGCCTCCGAGGGGGAGTAGATATTATGCAGCGGCTCGATCTGGCGAGGGTTGATCAATGATTTACCGTCGAAACCCAAGGACTTGATGAACTCAGCCTCACGAATGAAGCCTTCCTCATCATTGACATCACCGTAGACCGCGTCATAAACGCGGATTCCTGCAGCCCGAGCCGCATGCAAAATGACATAGCGGGCATAGAGCAACTCGTCACCGTTACCCCGAGACGTCTGCAAGCTAATGACATAGTCGAAGGCTGCCAGAGCCATAGCGTTCAGACGCGGGGAAGCCTTAGCAATGGAAATAGCATTATTGACGCCTTCAGCCGACTCAATCGCTGCCATGATCTGAGTTGAGCCGATCTCGCGGCCATACTTCTTTTCAAGTTCAGTTAGATCCGCATCAAGCTGCTGAATCATCTCGGCGTTCTGAGTCATGGCTAGACGCAAAGTATGCGCACCGGCCTTAACCATCGCCTCAATATCGTCACGGTAGAACGGGGTATCCATCGCGTTAATCCGAACCACAATCGGCGTATTCCGCCAGATCGGCGATTGAATCGCCTGAGCAACGAGGAAACGCGCCGTATCTTTTTCCCGGAGCGCGACCGCATCTTCCAGATCAAACATGTAGGAGTCAGCGTTGTAGACCTGAACCGTCGAAAGCATGGCGGCGTTGCTTCCCGGCACGAACAACATAGAACGAATCGGTTTATCCATCACAGCACGCTCCAATCGACAGATTCGCCCGAGGCTCGGTAGCAGGCGCCCTGAACCCGCGCGCGAATAGTGCAATCTAATGCACCCTTATCTTGGATCTCGATATCGCCTTCGGTTACACCGAGAGTGTCAAGGGTTTCATTAACGACAGCAGTAATCTGCTCGCCGAACTGCGCCCACACCGACGACGTGATCGTCACATTCCGCTGTGATGCTGGTGCGATCTTAACCAGACAGTCGCTAGATTCCAGCGTGCCTGCGATCGCATCCTGACTGATGCGCATTCCTAACCTCCTATAAATCCCGAGACAGCTGCGCCCGTGCAGCATCAGGGGTGTTGTCTCCAACGTACTTGGCTTTAATGAGTTCAAAAGTGGTGGGGGGTACCAGCGGCTCAATTGCAGCAAGATCACCTGCGACCAGGTGACGGCGCACATCAGTTGCGCTGATAACGTCACCAATCCAGTGATTGGCACCATGCCCGCGCGTTTGCGTGTTTGGCCGCCCGCGTTTGCGTCCGACCACATGGACCTCTAGCGGAGGCTCTGGTAGCTCTGGGGTGGTGAGCCAGTAGTGCATTTCCTCGTTATAGAGGTTCGTGATGGGGCTCTTTGGCTCGGTGCCCACATAGCGGCGGGTAATCCCTAGTGCGGGGGCGATGTAGCGGCGGAAAAGCTGCAAATCAAGGCCGGTAGCACCAGAGACGATAGCGGCTTTATCTTTGAGGAAGTAGCTAGGGAATGTCGCACGGCTGACGATGTAATCCGAGCCAGGATGCACGGTGATCTTTCCAGCTTCCGGTAGCCGAGCTACCCCTGCTTCCACGAGCGCAAGCCGCTCGGCAGTTGGGAACAATGAAGCATCTTCATTTACGACAAATACATGTACTACGTCGCATTCCTGGGCCGCAGTCTGAATTAGGTGTTCATGACCATAGGTAAATGGATTGGCATTCACGACAATACCTGCAACTGTGCGTCCCTCGACACGTTGGCTTGCTAGTTCTGCAGCGTAACGGGTAATACCTTGGCGGGTATTTTCCATAAGTACAACTAGCTGGGGTACTTCAGCTATAGCTATGAACCCACAGGCTTCAAAAGCCTGACGATTATGGGGTTTAGTGAAAAGGAAGAGGTGTTTCTTGCCACGATTGAGCGCAACATAGTTCATCTCCTCCATAAGTCGCGGAATAAGATCTTGGCCTTGCATACAAGGGTCGATAGCTGCGCATTTGAGAATTCCTCCGGCCAGCCCTAAACAGCCCACGACAGCACCTGTTTTAGGGTTCAACGCAACGACCATGATGGAGATGTCCTCGTCGAAACCAAGACCATTGGCTGCCAAGAGTTCAAGAATCTTGACTTTCATGGCAGGGTCAGCAGCGGGAATGACCGTCGTAATTATGACGTCGTCCACCACGCCTCCTTGCGTCGCGACCTTACCGCTCCGTTGCGGCTAATCCCAGCCTAGCAAGGATATTACTGCTGGCTTACTCCCCTCCCACCAAGGTGAGATGAGATAACCGCCGCTACCTCTCGGTCTGCACCGAGCCAGGAAAGCTCCTCTATCTGCTGACAGGTGATCCAACGGAGCTCATCATGATCGATGCTCGTCACTGGTTCTTGCAAGCAGGTAACGTAAAAGCAGCGCAATTCCAACACATCGTTGATGGAAAATGGGCCACCGGGAACCTCATCATGGATTACAGCGCTCACCCCCAGCTCCTCATGAAGCTCGCGCTCAAGGGCTGCAACTGGGGTTTCTCCTGGCTCAGTTTTCCCGCCTGGAAACTCATAAAGCCCTGCATCACGGCGCCGACAGGCCAGGACTCGCGTCGGCATGGTGACCGAATCGACGATAACCGCACCCACCACTAGTTGCTTCATCCGTGCAGCCTAACAACTATCCAAGAACCCCTGCACTTATCCTTAAGAGATTCCTCATTGGTATGAAAAGTGCCCCAATCTAGGCCGGGGCACTTTCCCAACCATCATTTAGGCAACTTTGATCTTCGTCGAGACGATAGGGGTCTCACCAAAAAGTGGAGTTACAGTAAGTTCCACTTCGGACTTCGATGTCAGCACAAAGGCACTCTGGACCTTCACAGAAGCACCCTTTTTGATGTCCTTCACCGCGGCACCTGAATCGACACTGTGATCGGAAAGGATTGCGCGCTCTAGTTCAACCCCATCTTGAAAAAGCTTCTCAGAGGTGGCAATCATGAAGGAAGCTGGCTTCTCATCGTTGTTGGTGAACGTGTAGCTGATGACGACCGCCGGATTACCTTTATAGTCAGTCGCTACCTTTGTTTCGTCAACGGTGACGGCATACTTCTGAACATCGGCCTTCTTTTCCGCTGTTGCGGTCTGGGTACTCGCCGGAATTGAATCAGAATGCTTGGTAGCTGCACCACAGCCAGTAAGAAGAAGCATCGCCAACGACGCGATAGCAAATTTTTTCATAGTGCCTCATCCTTAGTAAGTAAATGATAGCCATACTATACATGGCCCGTTTTATAGGGTGTTCTTTACCTGGCCCATTTGTAAATATATGTTTCATGACATGGGACGAGTCGAGCTCAAGCAATTTTGGAGCAGCAATCCAACGTCTCCGGGCAGCCCAAGGGCTATCCCAAGAAGCCCTTGCCTATCGAGCAGGCATCACAAAAAATCAGGTGCAACTCATCGAAAATGGTCGATCATCTGGAAGAAAAGATAATGCGGGCCCATCTAATCCCCGAATGTCTACAGTCGCCGGGCTAGCACAAGCGCTTAACTGCTCGATCATAAAGCTACTGGATGAAGCTGGACTCTAGCCGACAACGTAGAGAGGCACCCCACGCACTGGCGCAGGATGCCTTTCGCAGACGTGCTACTTATTAAAGGTCAGCTTCGTATTTGGCAATAGCCCGGGCAAGACGAGTGACGCCTTCACG
>CAMQXE010000009.1 GCA_947038745.1 uncultured Propionibacteriaceae bacterium
AAAGCAACAATCGTTACGCGGCATTGACATCACTGATTATGTCGATGGGATCTTTTCGGCAAGTTTGGATTTAGGCGAACACGATGTCGATGCACGGCTCAGCGACGCGGTGATTTTAGCTCTCCTCGCCGGTGTATCGGTGCGATGTGATGAGCACGTATTAGACCTAGCTAGTGTTTGCGTGTGCGTTTCCGACGACATGCTGGTGGCTGACTTCAACGCCTTCCTTGACTCCATCTGCCCGGCTGACTTTACGTGTGGACGACCATCAACCCATACTTGAGGTCTGTTGGGCATGTCGTAGCAATAAATTGCCATACAGTCCCTGTGGACATCGTAGGTTAGCTATCACCAGGGGATATTCCCAGACAGAGTAAGGACGATCATGGCAGTGGCTCGCGAGCAACACGACCTGCACCACGAGGGGCTTCAAGATGCTCTTTTTGATGGTGAGTTCTCGCCGATCCCTGCTGATCTAGGTTTTCGTGGCCCCGTTGCATGCGCTGCTGCAGGCATCACCTATCGCCAGTTGGACTACTGGGCTCGTACTGGTCTAGTTGAGCCTGAGGTACGCGGAGCCGGTGGTTCTGGAACTCAGCGGTTGTACTCATTCCGCGACATTCTTATTCTCAAGGTCATCAAGTCTTTGATTGACGCTGGCATTTCGTTGCAGCAGGTACGCACTGCTATCGATCATCTGCGCGCCAATGGTATTGCGGATCTGTCACAAGTGACATTGATGAGTGATGGCGTATCTGTTTATGAATGCCGTAGTCCAGAGGATGTTATTGATCTTCTCTCTGGTGGGCAGGGGATGTTCGGTATCGCACTTGGCAGCGTCTGGAAGGACGTCGAAGGCACGCTTTCAGCATTACCTTCAGAGCAGGTATCGCAAGAGCTTAACGATGATGAATTGAGCTTGAGACGTCGTACTCGGCAGGCAAGCTAATCCCACCTCGCCATAGCGTGCCAAATCATTGTTATTGTGGGGGTAGGCGTCACAGCGATGTACGCCTCGGATTGACAAGAAAGAGTGATCCATGACTGACGTTGAGCGTCCTATTCCCTTCACGAGTCGCCATATCGGCCCCTCCATCGCTGATCGCGATGCGATGCTGGCCGCATTGGGTCTGAACTCGTTAGATGACTTGGAGCAGTTGCTCCCTGAGCAGATCCGTATGACTGCTCCGCTTGACCTTCCTCGTGCGCTCACTGAGCAGCAGGCCGAGGATCAGCTCCGCACGATGTCGGAGCGAAATAACGTATGTCGCGCCATGATCGGTATGGGCTACTACGGCACCATCACACCGGCTGTGATTCGCCGTAATTTGCTCGAAGACCCAAGCTGGTACACCGCCTACACGCCTTACCAGGCCGAGATCTCCCAGGGCCGTCTTGAAGCCTTGGTTAACTTCCAGACGGTGATTGCTGATCTGACTGGCTTCCCGACCGCTGGTGCTTCATTGCTTGATGAGTCCACGGCTGTTGCTGAGGCTATGGCTATGGCCCGCCGGATGACGAAGAAGGGCTCAGTATTCCTGGTTGACGGAGATATTCTGCCGCAATCGCTGGGCGTGGTGAATACTCGCGCTGCGGCTCAAGGTATCGACGTCGTTGTTGCTGACGGCGATTTGGTTGAGGCATTGCAGCAGCATGAAGCCTTTGCCATTGTGGTTCAGGTTCCTGGTGTTTCTGGACATCTGCGTAGCGTCGAAGAGTTGAAGGCAATCGCTGCTAAGGCTCATGAGAACGGTGCAATTGTTATTGCGGCCGCTGATCTTATGGCTCTAACTATGATCGTTCCTCCTGCTGAATGGGGAGCTGATCTAGCAGTCGGAACCACGCAACGCTTTGGCGTTCCGCTGTTCTACGGTGGCCCTCATGCTGGCTACATTGCTGTAGCGGAAGGCACAGAGCGAAACATGCCAGGCCGTTTGGTTGGTATGTCGGTCGATGCTGATGGAACTAAGGCTTTCCGTTTGGCTTTGACCACACGTGAGCAGCACATTCGCCGTGAGAAGGCAACGTCAAATATCTGCACAGCACAGGTATTGCTGGCTGTAACCGCAGGTATGTATGCCGTCTATCACGGCCCCGAAGGTCTCAAGGCGATTGCTTCGCAGATTCACGGTCGTGCAACACGGATCGCAGGCAAACTCGTCAATGCTGGATATCAGCTAACGAGCTCTCATTTCTTCGATACGCTCACGGTCGTAACCCCGGGCAAGGCTGAAGCAATTGTTGCCCAAGCTCGTGACAATGGCGTGCACCTGCGGCTTGTCGATGCTGATCATGTAGGTATCTCTGTTGGCGAAGATACCGAGAAGCAAGATATTCACGGCTTGCTCAAGGCCTTTGGTGTTGAGCACAGCTGCTGTGGTGCAGGTGGCTCGTGTGCAGCTGTTGGAGACCTGAACGGGCATGAGCGCACTTCGGCGTTCTTGGCTCACCCAGTCTTCAATACCTACCATTCAGAAACGATGATGCTGCGCTACCTGCGCACCTTGTCTGATCGGGACTTCGCACTTGATAAGGGCATGATTCCGTTGGGTTCATGCACGATGAAGCTGAATCCGGCTGCTGCAATGGAACCGATTTCGTATCCTGGGTTCGCGAATCTACACCCGTTCTGCCCGGTTGAAGATGCTCAGGGTTACCTCGAAATGCTGACGAGCTTGGAGCAAATGCTGGTGGCGATCACTGGGTATGACCGGGTGTCGCTACAGCCCAACTCCGGTGCTGCAGGTGAGTATGCCGGTCTGATGGCGATCCGTAGCTACCACTTGGCTAATGGTCAGCCACAGCGCACTAATATGTTGATCCCGTCGTCAGCACATGGCACTAATGCGGCAACTGCAGCAATGGCAGGCATGAAGGTGATCGTAGTCAAGGCCACTGAGAGCGGCGAGGTTGACATCGCTGATCTTAAGGACAAGATCGCCAAGCTAGGTGACACTCTTGCTGGCATCATGATCACTTACCCCTCAACCCATGGTGTTTATGAGGATACGGTCGTCGATATTTGTCCGATGATTCACGAAGCTGGTGGACAGGTCTACATTGATGGCGCGAACATGAACGCGCTAGTTGGTCTGGCGCAGCCTGGTAAGTTCGGAGGCGACGTATCGCACCTGAACTTGCATAAGACCTTTGCTATCCCGCACGGTGGCGGAGGGCCAGGCATTGGACCGATCGGGGTCCGCGAGCACCTGGCTCCTTACCTACCTAACCACCCCATCATCACTGAAGCTGGTCCAGCTACTTCGTACGGTAACGTCGCAGGAGCACAATATGGTTCGGCTGGCGTCGCCTCAATTACGTGGGCCTACATTGCCATGATGGGTGGCGAAGGTTTGCGTGAAGCTACACTCACAGCAATTCTCAACGCGAATTACATCGCAACCCGTTTAGGCGATGCTTTCCCTGTCTTGTATGCAGGTGAGAATGGTCGTGTTGCACACGAGTGCATCTTGGATCTTTCCGGAATTAAGAAGGACACGGGCATCACCAATAATGATGTTGCCAAGCGTCTGATTGATTACGGGTTCCATGCTCCGACCATGAGCTTCCCAGTTCATGACACGTTGATGGTCGAGCCGACTGAATCTGAGTCTAAGTTCGAGATCGACCGATTCTGCGACGCAATGTTGGCTATCCGCGGTGAGGTCGACAAGGTTGCTGCAGGGGAGTGGGATAGCGAAGATAACCCGCTGGTTAATGCGCCCCATACCTTGGCACGAGTCACCGCAGATGAATGGAACCACCCGTACTCGCGTACCGAAGCTGGCTTCCCGAGCGGACGTCAGATCGGCCCGATTCACGGACGCGGACAAGATAAGTACTGGCCCTCAGTAGCTCGTGTCGATGAGACCTATGGCGACCGGAACTTCTTCTGCACCTGCCCGCCGTTATCGGAGTACGAAGACTAGGCAAGCAAAATATATGACGCGCTGGTGCCCTCCATGTGAGGGTGCCAGCGCGTCGTTGCTTACGGTATAACGTGTGCGATCTGCGTTTACGGGCTTGCTAGTAAGTGATTGAAAAAAGTTTGGTGAGTTCTTCTAACTTATGCTCTGGAAGATCTTGTCCTCCACCAAGAAGCTCAGCAAGCGCAAGTAACTTAGCGGTACTTTCGAGACGTTCCATCGTGAAGTAGGCCTGCAATAGATCCTCACCCCACGTTAGAGCACCATGATTTTGTAGCAGGCAGGCTTTATGGCCTTTAACTAGTGGGCCGACAGCATCAGGAACTTCAGAGGTCGAGGGCGTGCCATAAGGAGCTAGCGGAACCTTACCCAAGCCAACGATGATTTCTGGCAACATCAGGCTTTCAATGCCTTGCCCGCGTAATGCAGCAAGCGTGGCATAGGTGGGGTGTGCATGACAGACTGCCATGATCGAGGGATCTTCTTGATAGACCCGTAGATGCATTTTAATTTCAGATGACGGTGCCAGAGTGTCAGAAAGTACTGTTCCAGACATATCGACAACAGCTAACTGGGCAGGGTCAAGAAAGCCTTTGCTGACGCCTGTAGGTGTACAAAGCACGCGGTCTTGGTCAATCCGAATCGAGAGATTACCGTCATTGGCTGCCACCATATTCTTCAGCCAAAGATTGCGGCCAATATCGCACATCTGGGAACGCAATTGCGAGTCGTCAGATAACACTGAAATGCCTTTCGGGAGATACGGAGCGGTTAGTAGATATCATCTATCAGGTCTAGTTGTAAGACAACAGCTACTGCTTGTTTAGCTTTTAGAGCTATGGCTTCTATGGATAGGTAGGCTCAAAGCTAGTAGTAAATACCGGTAGCTGGAAAAACAGGTATGAGGGCAGAATAGCTGACCAGCGATCAGCTCTGGTTCCGGTAGATAGTGAAGTTATATCGGCCCTCTATGAAGTATGTCCGTGAGTAAGGTATCGTCAGCGCTGTAATGTAACTGATTAAGTAAGATAAATAGCTTGTGGGCGGCTGCTTCGGCGCCCCAACCTATGTGCTCCGAATGTACGGCGTGAACCTCTGCTGTGCCGTGATCTGGTAAAACGTCAGTATGGTCACGGAAATATGCAAATACGGAACCAGTGAAGTGTTCCGGGGAAAAATCTGGGGGCAAAATAGCGCAGGGGACTAGGTCGTAGGAATAGGCCACTACTTCGCCGTCTGCAAGTATGGTTCGACGGAGCTCGACAACTTGAGCATCGCCAGGCACCTCCATCCGCATGGACTCTTCTGGTAAGACATGCCGAATAAGTCTGCTGGCGTAGACCGTGCTAGGTTCCATGCCCATGGCGCGGATGGAATCAGTGATGGATTCCATTGGATGCAGGCCTGAGCGAGTGGATTGATGTCCGATGACAATGCTGCCAACGCCATGTTGGGTACGGATCAGGCCAAGGACTTCTAACTCTTGTAATGCGGCTCGAATAGTCGGTCTGGATACGCTAAAAGACGTTGCCAATACGGCTTCAGTAGGAAGGCGAGAGCCAACTTGGTATTCACCATTGGCGATTTGCTCACGAAGTTTTGCAGCAATACGGGCGCCAAGGCTGGAGCGCTGAGTCACATTGAGCCCTCTCCTCGGATTGCGGTTTTCTTGTGAATCGTAACAGGTTCGATCTAGCTTGTTGCGTGTCCATTGACTTAACGTGCAGGTTGTCTCTACTGTAGCCGAAAGAGATATGACAACCTCAGCGGAAGGGACACTCCCCGTCATGGTCAAGGCATTGGAATGGCTTGGCGGTACTGCTCCAGTACTGCGCATCATTGACCAGACCAGACTTCCGCTAGAAATGCACTACCGTGATCTGACTACGGTCGATGAACTTGTCAGAGCTATCGAAGATTTAGCGGTTCGTGGAGCACCTGCGCTTGGCGCATGTGGAGCTCTTGGTGTTGCTCTGGCGATGTACCAAGGGCAACGAGAAGGCTGGGATAGCGCTCGGCTTGATCGTGAGATAGACCGAATCCGTGATGCACGACCCACAGCGGTAAATCTTGCGTGGGGAGTGGACCAGATACGCCATCTTGTGCCAAGCGGAGTAGCTGATGTTCTTGCTGGTGCGCAGGCGGTAGTTGCTGCTGATACACACGCAAATCAAGAAATTTCACGATTAGGTGCTGACTGGATTTTGGCGCATACACAGCGCGATAAAATCCGGATCAATACGCATTGCAATACCGGTGCATTGGCTACAACTGCGCAGGGGACTGCGTACGGCATTATCAGCGAACTTGCTCGCCGTGGACGCTTGGAATTGGTCTATGTTGATGAAACTCGGCCGCTACTTCAAGGCGCGCGGCTGACTAGCTGGGAACTTACCCAAGACGGTATTGACCATGTGATTCAAGTAGATGGTGCTGCTACCAGCACGATCCTTAGAGGGTTAGTAGATTTTGCAATTATTGGTGCTGATCGCATTGCTGCCAACGGCGATACCGCAAATAAGATCGGTTCTTGCGCTCTGGCCTTAGCCTGTGAGCGAGCGGGTATCCCGTTTATCGTGGCCGCCCCAACGTCAACAATTGATCTCACCACTGCTACGGGAGCAGCTATCCCGATTGAGTTGCGCGACGCCAAAGAAATTTTGGAGTTCGCAGGGGTACAAAGCGCCCCAATAGAGGCTCGGGGATACAACCCGGCCTTTGACGTCACGCCGCATGATCTCATCAGCGCGATCGTCACCGAGCGCGGAATTGTGGAACCCGCGCGTGAGCTAGATCCACACGCATTGGCTCGAGTTGCGAGCGTCAACTAGTCGGCTTACGACTAATTAAACAGAGGAATAGTGTTATGCGTAAAAACAAGGCATTCGCTGCGGTTGCTGCTGCAGCGCTAGCACTTGGCGTGACGGCGTGCAGTCAGGGCGGAAGCTCTGCTACCACTGGTGCTGCCAATAACCCCAACGGTCAGGTTCAGAGCGGTACCGGCGCGAAGCCGGCTCCTTTCGATAAGGGTCAGGTTCGTGTAGCAATCGTCCAGAACACTGGTCAGGGCGACTACTTCCAGCAGTACCTAAACGGCACGAAGAAGCAGGCCGAAGCGCTGGATATGAAGCTCGATGTCTATGACGCCCAGGGTGACAATGCGACCCAGGCTTCGCAACTGGATCAAGCTATTGCATCTGGTGTCCAGGGCATCATCGTCCGTCACGGTTTTGCAGATACGCTCTGCCCAGGTGTCAACAAGGCACTCGATCAGGGTATTAAGGTCGTGATCTACGACGTAGAGATCCAAAAGTGCGCTCCTCGTGCGATCCAGACCCAGCAGTCTGATGCCAAGATGGCTTCGCTGGTTCTTGATCAGATGAAGAAGGACCTCGGCGGCACCGCAGCCAGCGTTGGCTACGTCAATGTTGCTGGTATTGCTCCGCTTGATCGTCGTGATGCCGTTTGGCAGCAGTACAAGGCTGACAATAGCTGGACTGAGAAATTCAAGACGGGTAAGTACACCCCTTCAACTGCTACCGACAGCGCTCCAATGGTCGACAATGCGTTGAAGGCCAATCAGGATGTCAAGGCTATCTACGCTCCTTACGACGAGTTCACCAAGTCGGCGCTGTCGGCTTTGGAGCAGAACCCGAGCCTGAAGGACAAGGTATTCATTTACGGCGCTGATATCTCAACTGCAGATATCGCGTTGATGGTTGCCGATGGCAGCCCGTGGAAGGCTACTGGCGCAACTGACCCGAATGCCATTGGTGCAGCAGTGACCCGTACCTTGGCTTTGGATCTGGCAAATGAACTCAAGACCAAGAATGTTGAGTTCCCCCCGATCTTGGTTACCCAGGCGATGCTTCGCGAAAAGAACATCAAGAACATGGACGATCTTCGTAAGAACGAGCCGTCACTGAACATCTCTGATGTTTCGACCGCGGCATGGATGCCGAAGGTCACGTTCTAATTAGGGTGGGGAGCAGGGCCAATGATGGTCCTGCTCCCTCCTAGTTTTGGGAGAGATAATGACAACACAAGAACCAGAAGTGACTCCGGTGGCGCTGTCTCTTGACGATATCCATATGAGTTTTGGTAGTAACCAAGTACTCAAGGGTGTTTCGATGGAGCTGCAACCGGGACGGATTACGGCCTTACTTGGCGCAAACGGCGCAGGTAAATCCACATTGATTAAGATCCTGGCTGGGGTATACACCCGCACGAGCGGGAGTATTATCGTCGGCGGGAATGAAGTTGAGATCAACTCTCCCAATGATGCTGCTGATCATGGTATTCAGACCGTGCATCAGCGTATTGATGACAGCATTGTCCCGGGGCTTACTGTTGCTGAGAACCTTCTTTTTGAAGAGATTGTACGCAATCAGGTTCCCCGGATTACTAGTGTTAAAGGCCTATTGCCGCGTGCCCGTGAAGTTGCCGCAACGCTTGATTTGGATTGGTCTGATCACAAGCTAAAAGCGGATGCTCATGATCTGGGTATCGCTGATGCTCAGCTGCTTTTGCTTGCTCGTGCATTGAGCCACAAGCCCAAGGTTCTAGTACTTGACGAGCCAACGTCGACGCTTTCTCAGACCGAAGCTGAACGACTTTTTAGTGTGGTAACGAACCTACGGGATAAGGGTGTTGCCATCCTTTATGTTTCGCATCATATGAGTGAGATTTCTTCGCTTGCTGATGAGCTGGTGGTGCTGCGGGACGGTCAGATCCTTGATCGGCAGGAGCGGCCTCTAGATCTTGGTAGAGCGGTTCAGTGCATGTTGGGAAGCTCGGAATTAGCTGAAGCTGATGGCATTGTTGAACAGCACGGTACCGATGTCGCTCTTTCTATGTCAGGGATTCAGCTGTTGAAGCGGTCACCGAAGTTCGATCTCGACCTTCGCTATGGTGAAGTTACCGGCATCCTAGGATTGATTGGTGCAGGTAAAACTGAACTTGCTGGTGGCATTTTCGGTTCTCAGAAATTTATCGATGGCACCATGGCATTTGATGGTGCGCCGTATGCACCGAAACGAACTGGCGATGCTGTGAAGCGAGGTATTTACCTTGTGCCAGAAAACAGAGCTGAAGAAGCGATGCTACCGGGATGGTCTTTGACCCATACGTGCAGCTTGCCATTCCTTTCTGAAGACAGCCATCGTGGTGGAACCATCCACCGTAAGCAGGAGAAGGATCGCGCGAATCAGATCATCGGAAGCTGTCAGGTAGTCACCACCGGTCCAGATCAAAGCGTTGATGCTCTATCTGGCGGAAATCAGCAAAAAGCAATCGTTGGCCGCTGGCTTCAAGGCAAACCCCGGGTGTTGTTACTCGATGAACCGTTCCGCGGCGTTGATATCGGTGCTCGCCACGTTTTGTCGATGAAGGCTCGTGAGGCAGCTCAACAGGGCGCTTGCGTCATTGTTCTTTCAAGCGACGTCGATGAGATTCGCGAAGTTGCTGATCGCATCATCGTCATGGTTGAGGGACGAGTTGCCCTTGACCGTTACACCACCCAAACCACCAGTGACGAAATCGTCACAAGCATGTCGGAGGTCGTTGAGAATGTCTGATTCTAACGAGAAGAAGGTAGTTGAGGGTTCCTCGACTCCAGCAAAAAAAGCTAGTAAAGCTGCAGCTCCTGAACTCACCACCATGATGCGCGTTCAAGACGCAATCGTGAAGTGGGGCTTCGTCGCTGTTACTTTAGGATTGCTCACTTACTTTGCTCTTACTGAGCCTGCATTCCGTACCTCTGCTTCGATGTTCTCTATGCTGAAGTTCGCTTCGGTTACGGCCATCCTTGGTCTTGGCATGGCAATTTCGATGGTCGTTGGTGGCATGGATATGTCGATCGGCTCCATCGCTGGTTTGGCAGTGCAGATGGGTGCCATGACCATGGTGTTCCATAACTTGACCGGTACGACTGCCGTCATCGTGGTGCTTCTATCTGGTGTTTTTGTGGGTATTCTCAACGCTATCTTGATTGTGAAGTTCAAGATCCCGGATCTTTTAGCAACATTGGCCATGATGTTTGTCATTCAGGGAGCAAAACTGATCCCGGTAAACGGACAGTCTGTTTCGGCTGGAATGGTGATGAAAGATGGTAGCCAGGCTCCAGGAAAGTTCACCAAGGATTTCTTGATGATCGATCGTGGTTTCATCGGCCCGGTTCCGATTCCCGTTGTGATCATGTTGGTCTTGACTGTTTTAGTTTGGTTCTTCCTTGATCGGACAAAGTACGGTCGCAATATGTACGCAGTGGGCGCGAACCCGGAGGCGGCACGCCTTGCTGGGGTAAATGTGGGCTACTACCGCGGTCTCGCTTACGTTTTGTCGGGAACTTTTGCCTCAATCGGTGGTCTGATTCTGGTTTCGCGTATTGGTCAAGGTGACGTCAATGCGGGTGCTTCGTCGCTGCTGGAAGCCTGTGCAGTAGCGCTGGTTGGTACGTCGGTACTTGGCTTAAATAAGCCAAATGCTTGGGGCACACTCTTGGGTGCGTTGCTCGTCGGAATCGTCCTTACCGGTCTGACCATGAAGGGCTTCCCCTACTTCTACCAGGACACGGCCAAGGGACTGGTGCTGTTGTTGGCGTTGATCTTCTCATTCACAATTTCGCGTAAGAAGATGCGTTACGGCGCGGGCTCTTAGCCCAGATATACATGTTGGCTAACCCTCCTCTGATCTACGGATAACTGTTATGGCTGCATACGAATTTCTTACTGAAGCAACTGTCGTTGATTATGTCCGCGAACGTGACGAGCTATCTTCGCGGATCGCAATTGACCAGATTCGCTGGGTCAAGGAAATCGGTGATGGCAACCTCAACTTGGTCTTTCTCCTAAAGGATGATCAGGATCAGGGGTTGTGTATCAAGCAAGCACTGCCCTATGTCCGTATGACAGGGGAGGGCTGGCCAATGACGCCTGAGCGTGCTCGGCATGAAGCCGAAGCACTCTCAGCCCATGGTGCTGTGGTTCCTGATCTAGTACCAGAAGTTTTCTTCTACGATCCACAGCGCTACATCATTGCGATGGAAGATCTTTCGGATCATCAAGTCTGGCGCCAAGCACTCAACCATGGTGAGATCCATGAGGGTGCAGCTACAGCAGTGGGGCGATACATGGGTGCATGTGCCTTCGGCACATCGGCATTCACACTAGATCGTGATTCTTTAGCTGCCGCAACAGCTCGTTCGCTTAACCCACAGCTTTGCCTGATTAGCGATGACTTGGTATTCACCGAGCCACTCGTTGATGCCGGCAGAAACAGCGTACTGGAAGCAAATATCAGTGATGTACACAGCTTCCAAGCGGACGCGGTTGTTATGCGTGCGATGGGCTGGGCTAAGTGGAAGTTCCTGACGCAAGCTGAAACATTGATCCATGGTGACCTGCATACTGGATCAGTTATGGTGCGTCACGCGGATTCAGATGGAACACCCAGCAGCGTCAAAGTTTTTGATTCAGAGTTCGCTTTTTATGGTCCTCAGGCTTATGACATTGGTTCATTATGGGCCAACCTTATTCTGGCTGCTGCTCGAGCCATTGCTCTTGATGAAATGGAGCGGGCTACATGGCTGCTCCAACAATTGATGTTGGCATGGCAAGGTTTCGAACTTGAGTTTCGTCAGCGTTGGCCTCACCGTCGGGATCAGCGAGTATTTGGCGCACAATTTCTCGATGATGTGATGCAGCAGTGGCAACGCGAATCATGGTACTTCTGTGCAGCAGAAATGTCGCGCCGAATCATTGGGGCTGCCAAGGTGACTGATATCGAAACATTGCCAACGGAGCTTCGTCAAGGGGCAATTCGTGGCGTGCTGAAGTTAGCTCAGCACATAGTGCGCGATGTCGAAGAAAGCAGTTCTCCTGCTGCTCTTGCTGCACATGCACAAGAGATTCTTTGCGCGGAGCAATCCCACAGATAGCTCGATTTTTACACCATTTTTGAGAACATACATACTCTTTACCACTGAGGATTTCCCATGGATATGACGATGATCGTTGGTTCACTCAACGTTGATTTAACCGTAGTAGTTGAGCGGTTTGCCAGGCCAGGAGAGACTGTTCATGGGCATGACTTCCAGCGCGTATGTGGCGGCAAGGGTATGAATCAAGCAGTTGCTGCTGCTCGTCTTGGAGGCAACGTCACCTTGGTCGGCAAGGTAGGTTCAGACAGCGATGGCGATTGGCTACGGAAACAAGCTATCGCTGAAGGCATGAATCTGTGCGTTGGCACTTCAACCCAGGCCAGCGGAGTAGCACTGATAGCCGTTGATGAGGCTGGCGAAAACCAAATCATCGTGAGCAAAGGTGCAAACTGGACGCTTAGCGAGAAAGAAACTATTGACGCAATCGCTCAAGTGGAGCCGCGCTATGTTTCTTTCGTTTTAGAGGTTCCTCTTGAGACTGTGATGGCAGGCGCTAAGGCAGCTCATGATGCTGGAGCGGTAGTGCTGCTCAATCCTTCTCCTCTTCGCGAGATCCCCGATGACTTGGTATCTAACGTTGACATCCTTATCGTTAATGAAGAGGAGCTACGGGGGTTGCTGGGCCCTGGCGAAGGCGATCTTTATCCGAGAGCGATTGCTTACGCTGGGCAACATCAGGTGCAGCTAGTGGTTACTAGAGGGGCACGAGGAGCGGCAGTGGTTAATGCTCACCATTGTGAGGAAATTGCCGGCGTCAAGGTCAATGCTGTCGATACCACAGGATGTGGTGATGCCTTCACTGGTGCCTTGATGTACTACCTAAGTCAGTCCTTGCTTATCGGTGATGCTGTGGCGAAGGCATGCGTAGTAGCTGGATACGCTGCCACAATTCGTGGCGCACAGCCGTCGTATCCGACTCAAAATCAGCTAGCTGGAATGGCTGCAGGAGAGTCTGTTTAGTCTCAGCTCTTTGGCAAATGTATGCAGTAGCACAGGTCTTTCCTAGAATGAGCGTATGAAGCGGTGGCTGGATAAGGTTCTTGATCGACGGTGGGTCGCGCACCTATTGCGAGCTAATCTTCGTTTCGGTAATAGGCTCGGTAGCCAGTTTGCAGCAGCTATCTCCTACTTCTCGATACTGGCAATGGTGCCGATCATCATGTTCGCCTTCTCCATGGTGGGCATGACATTGACGGAGTTTCGTCCAGAATGGCTTGATGTAGTCAAGCGAGTAGCGACACGGCAAATGGCAAATCAACATACCCAGCTTAAAGTCGGTGAGCTCATTGAAAATGCCATGGAAAATTGGGCAGCGATTGGTTTGTTTGGTTTAGCTGCTGCACTGTTCGCTGCTCAAGGTTGGGTATCTAACCTGAAAGCCGCTGTACAAGCTCAGTGGAGCCCGAGCTTCGATCTGCGCCAACCACAACGAAACTGGTTTTTTGAGCGTTTCGTGAATATGGGAATATTCATTGCGCTGATTATCTTGTTCGGTGTGCTGACTCTGCTTGCAAATATCGGAACTGGATTTAGTCAGAACCTTTTGCATTGGTTCCGTATCGATGCGACTCCTTATGCCCATACCGCGACATTTGCCGTGACCTTCTTAGCAACAGTTGCTGTTGGCTGGGGATTGTTCATATTCCTCTATCGGACTCTACCGGAAATGCCAGTACATTGGCGTCCATTATTGACAGGTGCTTTGATAGCTGCAATAGGTTTCGCTATATTGCAGAACGGTTTTAGCGTAATCATGGGAGTGTTTAGTAGAAATGCTGGCGCTGCGGTATTTGGTTCCTTGATCGTGATCATGCTCTCATTGAATC
>CAMQXE010000010.1 GCA_947038745.1 uncultured Propionibacteriaceae bacterium
TTGCCAGCCCACTCCCAGACGCCTGCACCACGGGTGCAATGCTCAATTGCCTGATCCATGGACATCCACTGCGGTTGTGGCTGCTTGTCAATAACGACAAGGTTCACGTAGTCCTTGGATCGCAAAACATGGTCAGTGACCGATAGCAGCGAGTTCGCATCCGGCGGCAGGTAAACCCGGGCTACGTCGCCACGCTGGGTCAAGACGTTCTGAATCAAGCCAGGCCCCTGGTGGCTGAAACCGTTGTGGTCATTGCGCCAGCAGGTCGAAGTCAGCAAGATGTTAAGGCTGGGTACTGGCTCACGCCAATCCAACTCGCGACCCTCTTCTAGCCACTTGGAGTGCTGAATCGTCTGCGAAGCAGAAACCATCGCGAAGGACTCATAGGTAGCAAATAGACCATGACGACCCGTCAGCGTGTAACCCTCAAGCCAGCCATGGCAGTTATGCTCAGAGAGCACCTCCATGACACGACCTTCCTTGGAGATCTTCACATCAAGATCGTTGGTCGGCTCCATGAACGCACGATCCGAGGCCTCAAAGACCGAGCCCAGACGGTTCGAGTTGGTCTCGTCGGGGCAGAATAACCGGAAATCATCCGGGTTCTTTTCGTAAACGGCCTTAAGGAACTCGCCCATCTTGCGTACTGACTCAACACGCTCCTGGGCAGGCTTAGTAACCTCTAGCGCAAGATCGCGGAAATCTGGAAGTACCAGTTCGCGGGTGAGCTTGCCACCATTTGCATGGGGGCTTGCCGACATACGCAGATCCCCCATGGGGTTATTGCGAGTAACTAGCTCTGTGAGCGCACCATCAGCGGTGAACAGCTCCTCTGGCTTGTAGGACTTGAGCCATTCTTCCAACAGCGCAAGGTGCTCTGGGCTGTCCTTGACACCCGACAACGGCACCTGATGGGCACGCCAAGTGCCTTCCACGACGACGTTATCTACGGCATGCGGGCCAGTCCAGCCCTTGGGGTGACGGAAGATGATCATCGGCCAATGAGGACGCTCACCATCCCAACGTCCTTCACGAGCATTGGTCTGGATTTCCTTGATCATGGTGTAGGCCTGATCGAGGACTGCTGCAAACATGCGGTGTGCTGCCTCGTGATCAGTCGGATCCTCGACTGTAGCCTCTAGTACGGTGTAGCCGTGACCTTCAAAGATCTTACGGACCTCTTCGGGGTCCTTACGCGACAAGACCGTCGGTCCAGCGATCTTTGCGCCATTGAGGTGCAGAATCGGCAAAACTGCACCGTCGTGAACCGGGTTGATGAAGGAGATACCCTTCCATGAACCTTCTAGCGGACCAGTCTCGGCTTCGCCATCGCCAACTACCGAAATTGTCAGTAGCTCTGGATTGTCCATAACGGCACCGAAGGAATGCACTAGTGCATAGCCAAGCTCGCCGCCTTCATGGATTGAGCCTGGGGTCGTCACCGAAACATGGCTCGGGATGCCGCCAGGAGCTGAGAACTGGCGGAAGAGGCGCAGCAAGCCGGCTTCATCATGGGTGACCTTGGGGTAAACGTCAGTGTAGGTACCTTCAAGGTAGGACGCAGCAACCAGACCGGGGCCACCATGTCCTGGCCCAGTGATGTAGATCGCCTGCTGTCCACTATGACGGATCAAGCGGGAAACATGGGCATAAAGGAAAGTAAGACCAGGAGTAGTTCCCCAGTGTCCAAGAAGGCGCGGCTTGATGTGCTCAGCCTTGAGTGGTTCATGCAACAACGGGTTTGCCATCAAGTAGATCTGGCCAACCGTGAGGTAGTTATTCGCACGCCACCAGGCGTCAAGGCCAGCTAGTTCGTCTGTAGTCAGTTCAGGTAGTGAGGACATACCTCAACGCTAGACGAACTGAGCATGAGATAACTCAAAAATCGGTTACGTCTCGAATGTTGTACGTCCGCCAAGACGAGTTGACAAACTCTCATCTATCCCATCGGCAACTTCTGTGACCGTTTTGACTGCTTGGTGCAGGTGCGCCGGAACAAAAGGTATAGCCAGCACCGACATCTGCACGAATACTCGATCACGGATCAGCTCAAAACGCACGTAGCGTGATTCAGAGTTGAGATCGTTGAGTATTTCCATGGCGCGGGAGCGTCCATCGACGTCATGAACTACCGGGCTAAAAACCAAAACTTCACGATTGTCTGCTGTCGCCCGAATAAAGACCATCGTTGATCCCACCCGGACTGAGAAGTCACCATCGGTATCACGGATAGGGTCATGTCCAAATAGATCGAATAGTTCACGCCGGACTAATTCAACGAGATGCTGCGACGATCCCGGTACTGTGGCCTGAATATCATCTAGCTCATAGTCTGCTGGAACCTCAATCGGTTTATCGGTCAAGATCTCAGCTAGCTGACTTGGCGCCAAAAATACCGGGTGCTGCACGCCGTAGACATCGCGCAAGGCCAAAACTGAGCGCTGTACTAATGCCATGCAATCATCTTGGGCAGCAACATCGGTGAAGCAGGGAGAGGCTCCGGGGGCAGCGACTGGCGGATTCCAGCCAGAGTCTTCAAGGAACTGCAATTGCTGCGAGCCAAGCTGATGTTCCTCATCGAGTTGGGCGTTAGTCGCGGCTTCTCCTAAAACCATGGGACCAGAACCGTCGTGGCGCGAGTCTGTCATTGGCAGCATGCTAAAGCGGACGTAGCCCGCTCCACGATCATTTTCAATCGCATCTATGACGAGATCGACTGTCTCATCCATAGAAGAGACAACTTCCCCAAGCCGCTGCTCGAATTGGAGCCAGGCTTCGGTAATCGAGCGGTCAAGATCAAAATCAGCAGAATCCACGTCGAAAACCTAACACTAGCGCTCGCCAGATGCCCAGTATTTGTGCAGTTTGAGAAGTATTTGCTTCACAGTTATGGACCCGGACAGCAGCACCAAAGCCCTTGTCGATAGTATGTACTCTCCGATTATTTGTCTCTAATGCACTTGAAAGTAGCGTGACACCATATGACTTGGGGCCTCATGATGACCCTTGTTGGCATGGGAACAGTCTTTCTGTTGCTGGCACTGCTGATGGCGGTGCTCTACCTAGTGGGCTTGCTTGATCGCCCCAAAAAAGAAGAACCTTGCGTTCTAGCAACAGAATCCCAAGCCAACGAGCAGTCGTCGGTACTCAGCGTTGATGAAATTGCAGCATTATCTCTTGCCCTTGCTATGGAAGATGACACTGCAAACTCTCAACAACGCACCGCCACACACACTCGTCGTCCAGGCTCTTGGACGAACTCCGGCCGCACCCGTCTCCATAACCACGCACAGAGGATCTAAGCCATGCGTCGCTACATAGTTTCCGTCAACGGTCAAGACCACGTAGTTGAGATCGACGATGATTTAGTATCTGTCAATGGCAAAGAGGTGACTGCAAGTATCACCACTGTCGATCATCAGGCTGCCGCAGCTGCCGATAGCATCTCTGGCGCAGGAGCTCCAGCAACTTTGGTTAGCAGCGCAGGTTCTGGCCCCAGCGATCTCAAAGCCCCCATGCCTGGCGTCATTCTTGAGGTTCACGCCAAGGTCGGCGATCAAGTTCAGCGCGGTGATCTCATTGCCATTCTTGAAGCAATGAAGATGCGTAACGAGATCCGCGCAACTTCGCCCGGCACCGTGGCAAGCATTGATGTTTCGTCTGGTGACAATGTCGTTTATGGGCAGCTGATCGCCCATCTTGAGGGGTAACGGCGATGAATGGCGATACTCTTCACTACCTACTTCAAGGTGTACAGCATCTAACCTGGCAAGGCTGCGTCATGATGGCTGTGGGCTGCTTGCTCATTGCCATCGCAATTTTGAAAGATTATGAGCCGCTGCTGCTCATCCCTATCGGTGCAGGCTGTGTCCTAGCTAACCTTCCGATGTCGTTGTTCGTTGGCACTACTGCTGATGGCACCGGAATGCTGACCCAGTTCTACAACATGGGTGTAGCAAATGAGCTATTCCCGCTGATGATCTTTATTGGCATTGGTGCAATGACTGACTTCGGCCCGCTCTTGGAGAACCCCAAGATGGTGTTACTTGGCGCCGCTGGTCAATTCGGTATCTTTTTGACATTGATTCTGGCCTTGATCCTGGGCTTCACTCATAATCAGGCTGCCTCTATTGGCATCATCGGCGCAATTGATGGCCCAACCTCAATCGTCGTTGCCACCAAACTTGCACCTGAACTACTCGCCCCGATTACCGTTGCGGCGTACTCCTATATGTCGTTAGTCCCGATCATCATGCCGCCGGTAATGCGGTTGCTGACGACGAAAAAAGAACGCATGATTCGCATGCCCTACTCATCTCGTGAGATCAGCAAGCGCACCCGAGTTATGTTCCCCATCATCGTGACGATCCTGGTAGGGTCGCTGGTTCCTTTTGCTGGGCCACTCATCGGTTCGCTCATGTTGGGTAACTTGTTACGTGAATCGCAGGCAGTTGAACGCCTCGTCGGCGTTTCTTCGGATGCGCTGGCTAATACTGTGACGTTGTTCTTGGGCTTGGCTATTGGTTCGACTATGGTCGGCAAGGACTTCATCCGCAAAGAGACACTTTTCATTCTGATTCTAGGTTTGATTGCTTTCTTCTTGGACACGATTTGTGGCGTTCTCTTTGGTAAGCTGCTGAACCTTTTCTCGCGCGGAAAGTTCAATCCGCTCATCGGTGCTGCTGGTATCTCAGCATTCCCAATGGCTGCTCGAGTAGTGCAGAAGGAAGCGCAGAAGGAAGACTTCGAGAACTTCATTTTGATGCACGCAATGGGTGCCAACGCGGCAGGCCAAGTTGCCTCCGTCATCGCTGGTGGCGTGCTGCTGGCCTTGATGGGTGCTGGCTGATCCATATACTCTAAGAATGCCCTGCTTCAAAGAAATCTGAAGCAGGGCATTTCTCTTTACTGATATATAGATACGGTATTACCACCGGGCATAGTGGTCTTCTGCTATCCCAAGTACATCATTCACGATGATTGTCCTGCCATTGATGGTGATACTGCCTCGATAATGACCGACCCACTGTTCAAAAATACTGTCAAAGATTCCTGCACGGTTCCATTTCTGGTAACAATCTATAGGCACGAATTCAAGGTCTAATTCCACTGTTGACCAGCCCAGTTGCTGATGATAGATCCGCCATGGCATCTGCCTATCATGACGCTGACGCTCAAAGAGAACTGGTGGTAGATAGAACTGCTCTGTCCCAATCCAACAAACATTTTCACTAGTGCCAGTCTCATTTACTCCGTTAGCCAGGTTCAGACCAAACTGACACCCATCAGCTAGGACAGTATTTATACTGGCCCAGTACCAGTTAGTCACCCGCCGCATATAACCAACGGTCCAGTCTAAAGAAGCACGTACCGGTACTGCGGAAGTAACATCTAGCTCATGGCTATCTCGATGCCAATCGATATTTGCCTGTGCCCTAGAAGTCATCTCTTTTTGCGTAAACACCCAACCATGACGTCCCGCTGGGCTACAGACGGCCAGCGGCGCTAGATCCCGATGGCATTGTGCTTCAATATCAACACCGGGGGCAGAAACCGATAGCTGATATTCGGTAGCTTCTAGATCGATGGTGATCTCCAGATTATTACTACGAAATAGGCTCTGCCCCTGATATAGATGATCACCAAACGTACAGCCAAGAGTCAGCGGCCTAATTCCTTCTACAATCGAGTAGCTAGCTAGTACCGGATCATAGTGATAGCAAAAGGCCAAGGTAGCGAAGCGAATAGTTCCTACCCCGATACCGATGATGCCGCTATCTGTGCATAGCTGGCTGAAATAGAATTGGTTAGTCGCCAAGCGGCGACGCCACTTGGGCAACGGACGTTGAGATAGCTGATGACTAGGGTAGTCCTCAAAATTGACTCTGCTGACTCGCTCTGCAACACCAAAATGAGGATGCCCCTGCTCAACGAGGAACTCCCATGATTTTCGTGGTGGCGTTGCATCTATCTGGACCTTTGCTAGTTTCTTTGCACCAACGCACGTAGCATGTGCATATATCTGAGTTTAGGCGTTTTCTAACAGTGCTTACCACGCTAGGCTTTAGCTATGCCTAAGTTGAGTGATATTGCCCTGCTGGATTATGACCATGATCGCGCTGATCTGCTCTCCTCATTCGACATTGATCGCCCTGAACGCCCATTACCAAAACGAGCGGTTCTCGCCATTCTAGGTAAAACCGTCGATACCTATGTCGCTGAGCATTCGCTAACCCATATCGCTACTTTCTCAAGCGTCTCTGGCGATTCTGCGATCTATCGCGGCGAGCACCAGGGAGTGGAATTTGCTCTGGTAGCTATACCCGTTGGCGCTCCAGCCGCCGTCATGATCATGCACTGGATGATCAATAACGGCGTCAAAACTGTTGTTGCAACTGGCTCTTGTGGCGCACTGGTAGATTTCGGCGAAAATGAGTTTTTGTTGCCAACCCGGGCATTGCGAGACGAAGGCACCTCCTACACTTACCTTCCGGCAGCACGCTGGATCGAGATCACCCCGCGCATCACCGAATGCTGCCGGCAAGCAGTCGCTGCTGCTGGCCTAAAAGCCCAAGATTGCGTTACCTGGACCACTGATGGATTATTCCGCGAAACAAAGTCCCGTATCGCTAATCGTGTTGTCGAAGGCTGCACCGTCGTCGATATGGAATGCTCAGCTTTTGCGGCATGCGCACAGTTCCTTGGCGCAGAGTTCGGTCAGATTCTCTTTACTGCAGATTCCTTAGCAAATCTTGAGAACTACGATCCTCGTGGATGGGGCAAAGACTCTCACCGGAGCGCTCTAGAGATCACCATTGATGCAATTTCTAGAACCTAACACAACACCACACGCCACAGTACTGAGGAGCATGAGCTAGTCTCAGCAGACATACCAAGCTAATACGAGAGAAAAACATGCCACAGGCATTTTTCCCTACTACTCTCGCGGATTCCTATCTGCCGCGTTAGTCCTTTTTAATAACGACATGCACGTTATTGCCATTTATCGTGCAGATAAAATCTCTGGGAACGAATGATCCGAATGCATTTTTAGCAAGAGCAGACCCTGTTATCAGGTAATCTCCTCTTTCTTCATCGCTCATCCCCACCTTGATTTCTTTAAACTTGACCGAGCTAGGATCATTCATCTGCTTTACGGCAGCTTCTTTACATTGTCCTACTGCAGCATACTCAGAGAAACCAAACTGGAAGCCACCTGTCTTAATCCCGCAATAAGCGATAATTCCCAGCACAATAGCGGCAGCAATAAGCCCTACTCCCAAGCGCTTGCTCCATCGCACCTTGCCACCGACGCTCCCCGCAGCGGCAAGAGATCTCCGTGCCGCCTTATCTGAGCTTGCCGCTGGTTCGCCAGTCAGCATTGCCTGATGGAACTCGTCCATCGTGATTTCATCACGATTGAGCTTGGTACATAGCTCCGTCATATCTCGAGAATTCATTGGGTAGTGCTCCATACTGAGTAGTTCTGGCTTATCTTAAGCCAGAACTCACTCGCTGCAAAAGATGGGGCCTACCTCACCGCTAGCGCATACCTGGCAACGACTCAGATTCATGCTGCCCAATAGCACACATGTCCTACCCTAGCGATCGATGCATACTAGAGATAGGACACGTGCGGCAACACTTTAGCTGGCAGACTGCGCGACTTTTAGTCCACAGTCACGGACTTACTCACATTCTTCGGGCTGTCAGGATGCACACCATGATCAACTACACCGATCCGATCAAGGTATTCCATCTTGAGCTGCGCCATTCGATAAGCCAATTGCTGTAGCGCAATCGATGAGCTGAATGTGAACAGATTATGATCGCCTGACGTCGGCAATGCAACGAATGAGGACCAGTAGCCCTCAATCCCGGCTGGGACGCCTTCTGCCGCAGCCCGAAGATCGCTATTCTCTTCCGCAATCACCACGATATGAGCCCCACGGATTTTATGGGTATGGATCTGCGAGACCGTGATCCGAGTGTCGCGCTCATCAGGTGGACAGACAAAGATCAATGGATAGTTACTGAAAGTCCCCTCCACAAGCTGAGCCAGCGTCTCTCGCGATAGCCCAGTAGCAGCATTTTGATCTTTGAAGGCAGCGACCAGATCAGCCAAAGAGAACAACGTATTTTTACCCAGAATCGTATTCGGGCCGTGCTTAAACTCAGCTACGTCGTATCCCTGCGTATGGTTGAGCACAACCTCACGCACCTTAAGCGATCCCTCCATCGCCACACCCGTGAGGCTAGCCCCAAGAATATGCATCGATGGCGATTGGAATAGCTTGTCAGCTACCTGATCCAACGCTGTTGTAGTCTGCACCAACGTCTCACTGATGAGATCCTTAGCCTGCAACAGCTTGCCATTAATGTCGTCCAGCCCAGCAAGCTTCCCAGCTACAACGTAAAGGATCGCCAACTGCGAGATAAAGCTCTTCGTTGCCGGCACTGCGATTTCTGGGCCACACAACAGCGGCAGGTAATACCGTGATAGTTCCTGCGGAATACGGGAGTTCTCGTTATTAACCAATGAAGCGATCTTCACATTCGGATTAGCCGCATTCACATCGACGAGAACATCGACGATATCTTTGGTCTCACCTGACTGCGTGATAGCAAAAACCACATCCTGGTCGGTCAACGAATTGAGATACATTGAACGGAACTGTCCGGGGTTGCAGGGGAAAACTGCAACACCAGCCATGCTGTTCAAGAAGCCCGCTCCGGTCATGGCAGCGTGGTAGCTAGTTCCGCAAGCCAACAAGTAGACCCGCCCGCCCTGCCTTTGCGACTGATCCATATCTTCGACTAGCTGCGACATCGCAACCGCACCACGTCCATCAGCAGCCAGGTAGCCATCAATGACCGCGTCAATGTTTTCTGGAGCTGAAGCGATCTCTTGGGCCATGTAGTAATCGAAGCCTGGACGAAGTGAGGTATCTGCGACATTAAGCGTCGATTGCTTTGGCTCAGGGATAGACAGCTCCAGCTCACCGCTGAGAGTAAAAACAACGTAGCGATTCTCGGTGTACCACAGGCCCTGCCCCTCAATGAGCGGGATTAATGATGAAGTCTTGGATAGCACTGAGGTCAGATCCGACGACACAACAACGAAATCACCAAAATCATCAGTACCGATACCGGCATAGAGCGACGAGCCAGACTTAACCGCAACGATTCCAGGAGAGTTCGGATCACAGTAGGCTGCAGCATAAGACCCCTCAGCCATTGCATCCGCTTGACGGGCAGCGTTTATGAGGTTTAGTGCAGAACCTGGAATATCTAGACCCTGATCATCGAGAATCTCCCCGGCCGCGAGCGCAGCGCTATAGAAATCTTCGGTGACATGTGTGATCATCTCGCCGTCGTTATCAGACAAGATCGTATGACCATGTTCAGCCAAGTACACCTTGAGAGTGTCAGTATTGGAGATATTGCCATTGTGAGCACCAACGAACGGCAACTTGCACGTCATCGCGTGAGGCTGGCAATTTTCCTGGGTAACTGCGCCATAAGTCGCCCAACGAACCTGACCAATAAAGCGTTCGCCAGCTTCAGCATCAATCCCAAGCGCTGGCACAACCTTGCTAGGTGCTCCGACGGATTTCAGCAACGTAATTGCTTGATCCTGGGCTATAAAGGCGCCTCCGGTGGAGTCATAGCCACGATATTCCAGCCGCTTGAGCAGTTCTCCGCCCTCATAGCCAAGGCGAGGGTTGGTCGCGCCGTAGCACAACGACACAATGCCACACATGTCAATCTCCTTCTCCAGATGCGCAGTTAGTCTCTCAGATTTCGTCGCGCTGCCCCAGTAGCCACCCCGTCTACCGCTGAGATGAGAGCAGAATAATTAACCCCGTCGATGACAGATCTGCTGCCCTGCACATAGTTCTTGAGCAGTGACAAAGACATAGCCCTTAGCTCTTAGCCCTTCGATTATCTGTTCCAACTGCTCATGGGTAGCTGGTGAAGCATCGTGGAAACGAATTATCGAACCAGGTTTTACCGAATCAAGCACTGTTTTCGCCATAAACTCGGTATCGGCTGGAGTAACGTCATGCGCATCCACATCCCATAGGACAACTGGTAACCCAGCAGTTGCGGCGCCTTCTGGGAAAACGCCATACGGAGCCCTAATAATCTCTGGCCGTGGCGCACCGGTAGCTTCGATCTGATCTGCTGCCTGGCTTATTGATGCTGTCTGTTCAGCTGCGCTCAGCCCTGCAAATGATCGCCCGTCCATCCCAAAAGTCGCAATTGACATACCACTATCTGCAAGATGTTTCACTGCTCCCGGATTTGCTGCAGCAAAAGCCCCCGCAAGGAAGAAAGTTCCTACGCTGCCCTTGCTCTTAAGCAACGCTGATAGCTCAGCCGTTCCTGGAACTGGGCCACCATCGAAGGTAAGCGCGACGCACTTAACCTGAGCACAATCCACACTCTTAGCAGATGTTGTAGCTGTCGATTTCGGCACCGTCTTTACCGGAGGAATCGTAGCCGGAACAACTTGTGTCTGAACTGCTGTCATAACGTTTGCTACTTCAGCGGTGAGAAGATCAGCGATCGTTGCTGCTGGCAAAGTCACTAACACCGGCGCTGATGCTGGGCCAAGAATCGCTCCTTGCCCTACCCGAACCGTAATAGCCCCGGTCTTATCGATGGTGAGATCGTCTAGCAGAGTCGTTGCCAGCGCTGGGTCATGTAATGCATCATCATTGATCGAAATCCCGTGACTACGAGCACCAGCAAGAACCAGTTCTTGAACCAATTTACGCTTATCAGCAGGGAAAAAATCGCTACCAGCTAGTGCCAAACTTCCATCAGCATCACCATAGAAAGTTTTAGACCAGTTCTGAGTCTGACCCTCTACTCGAGATTGCAGCGTTAGCCGGATACCGACCATGCGTTTAGTCTGCACGAGATAGCTCCAGGTGCCATTCAACTCAGCTATCTCTGACCCCGGGACTTGATGAGCCGCGAGGAATACTCGTGCTTGAGCCTGTGCCCAATCACGTAATGCTGCCGTGAGATAAGGCTCATGACGTAGCACAGGCCAGGCGATAAAGACTCGAGCACCCGGGCCTTCTGACACAGCAACATCAGAATAGACATCGCTGCTTTCAGCCGGAGCGTCGGAAACGACCTGAGGCAAAATATCGGTCGTGACTGCCGGGCGTGGAGCACAAGCACATACTCCAAGAATCAGTGCAATAACGATGCTGAGACTGCGGAGCTTTGGCGTAGGCACAATCCCAGGATAGCGGCGCCACGGTAGGATAGTCAGGCAAAGGGGATTCATTAGACGCGTGTGAGGTGGGGCCGCGTCAATTAAATCTACCCAGGAGCGCTGCGTGTCACTACCGCAAATCCCCCGTCAGCTCAGCTTGCCCCAGATCGGTGGCTGGCCATTCCTTATCACTTCCTTCTTCGGCCGCTTACCCAACGCCATGGTGCAGTTGGGCTACCTCATGATCTTGTCCCAAGGTGGGCGTGGGCTAGCTGCGGGCGGGCTTGCCGTAGCAGCAGTCGGCTTGGGAAGCGCTCTATTTGGCCCTTTTGTTGGTCGCCTCGTGGATCGCTACGGACCGCTACGGATCTTAAGCTCAGCGCTCCTCTTTTCACTCGTTGGACAAGGCCTGTTCTTGTTCAGTATCAGTTCTGGACAGCCAACCTGGAAACTACTTTCCTTCGCTTTTCTTGTCGGCTCAGCTAATCCTCAAGTAGGCCCGGTAGCCAGATCTTATTGGTCTCATTTGGCGCGTACCCAAAATCAGCCCCGGCTAGTTGTCCGCGCATTGGGCTATGAGGGAGCCGTTGATGAAGTGAGTTTTGTTGTAGGGCCGATGCTGTCGGGATTCCTCGTCAATTACCTAGGCGCGATTCCTGCAGGTCTTACCATCATGGGACTAACCGCTGTGCTTATGACGGTCTTTCTATTCCATCTGCTTCGTACTCGAGCCGTTTGGGCTGATCACCGGGATCACCATCAAGATATTGCTGTCTCTAGCTCTCATATCCCGCTTGCCGCTTTGTGGCCCATGCTCGCTTGCCTTGGTATTGGCATTATCTTCGGCTCAACCCAGACTGGGCTCACCGCTATGTTTACAGCACGAGATTCGGCTGGATATGCCGGCCTAGTCTATGGCGCGGTAGGTATCGGCAGCGGTGCTGCGAGCATATTCGTAGGCAAACTCGCCAGATGGTTTGGTATCCCTACCCGAGTAGCTAGCGGATCGTTATTGTTAGGGCTTGCTGGTCTACTCTTCATGACGCTACCCAACCTCAGTATTGCTATCACTACAGCTATCGCGTTAGGCACAGGCGCCGGGATCTCACTAGTAAGTTCCTTTGACTGGATGGAGCGCTGCGCACCAAGCCACCTCGTCGCCACAATGATGACGTTACTTGCAACCTGCATCACACTTGGAGTTTCTGTAGGTGCGGCGGTTGCCGGTTACCTCGCAGCTAATCCTGCTCATGCCTTTTCTCTCATCCTCATAGCAGGCGCTCTGGGTCTTAGCGCAAGCGTGGGAATGCGTTTCCTATCTTCTAATACGGGCAGTTAGGTCGCTTAAAACATCAAGGGCGGGATACCGATTATCGATATCCCGCCCTTGATGTGAATCTGTTAGCTACACCCAGAGGTTGAACCGCAACCTTCACAGACATAGCAGCTACCCGACGGACGCATCTTTGTGCCACAGGTCAGACACAGCGGCGCATCAACAGCATGCCCGGTGAGCTGTTCGAGTAACTCAGCCGAAGTACGTGCCTTAGCTGAATCAACACGAGCCGGAGCAGATGCGAGATCTGGCTGAATAGAAATCAGCGATGGCTGGTTCGGACCGTCCTCATGTACCTTGACCCGGTCACCCGCATCAGACTTGAGCATCTCGTACTCAGGCATATCAGCTTCGTCTTCTTCTGAAACATAGCTACCTGTCTCTACATAGCGCGAGCGCTCCCCTGACGTGAAAATACCAAGCTCAGCGCGCTCATCGAAGTTAAGGTAGTCCAGTGCCAGACGGCGGAATACGTAGTCGATGACTGATCCTGCCATACGCAGATCTGGGTCGTCGGTCATGCCGGCAGGCTCGAACTTAAGGTTGGTGAACTTCTGAACGTAGGTTTCCAGCGGCACACCGTACTGCAATGCAACCGAAACTGCGATCGATAGCGCATCCATAACGCCGGACAATGTTGAGCCCTGCTTACCCAGCTTGACGAAAATTTCACCAAGACGTCCATCGTCATATGCACCAGTGGTTAAGTAACCCTCTGCGCCACCGACAGCGAACGACGTGGTGTAGCCCCGACGGATCTTGGGTAGACGCTCGCGCTTGGGGCGGTATTCAATCCGGACCTCAGGCTCAGGCTTCTTTTCCTCAACCGGCTCAGCCTTCTTTGTCTCGACTGATAGCGGTTGTCCCACCTTGCAGTTATCGCGGTAGACCGCCAGCGCCTTAAGCCCCAGCTTCCAACCTTGCATGTGAACATCCTCGATCTCTTCGATCGTGGCGGTCTCTGGCAGGTTCACTGTCTTAGAAATTGCACCCGACAAGAACGGCTGCACCGCAGCCATCATGCGGAC